>JABEUW010000267.1 GCA_013043945.1 Vulcanimicrobiota bacterium
CTTTCGTATCGCGCGCATCCAGGCGGGCGCGGGCTGGGGGAAGAGTACTGCCGCGCGCGCGGCGTGCACCGGGCGCTCGGTTCGCTGGATCGAGGTTCGCGACGCCCCGGCCGAGAGCGGAGCGCTCGCTTTTCTGCTCGCCGATGCCTTCGCAATCTCGCGCGTCGCGCTCGCGAAACTCCTGAAGGAGGCGCGCAACGACGACGACGTGCGCGCGCTCGTCGAATGGTTCTGCGCGCATCGCCTCGACCTCGAGCCGCTGCTGGCGATCGACGACCTGCACCTTCTCGTCGAGGATCATCTCTCGATGGCGCTGCTCGCAGCGCTGATCGAACGTTTGCACGAGGCGCGGTGGCTGCTGATCTCGCGCCGTGCGCTCCCGATGCCCTGGGGCGATTGGCTGGCGAGCGGCGACGCATCGTTGGCCGTCGTTGCCGACGACCTCGCACTGGAGCCGGAGGAGGCGCGCGCGCTGCTCGCTCAACAGGCACCGCATCTCGACGAGGGCGCACTCCGCGCCGCGCTCTCGCTCGCCGACGGATGGCCGATCGTGCTGCGCTTCGCTCAACGCGCCGCCGAGCGCGCAAGCGACCTGATTGCGTTGCAGGCGATGACCCGCGAGATGGCCTTCGCCTATCTCGCCGAGCAGTTCACTAGCGAATCGCCGCAGCAGTGGCGCGAGCTCGCACTGATCGCCGCCTTCGCTCACTGGATCGACGCGCCGCTGCTCGAACGCTGTGGGGTCGCCAACCCGCATGCGGCGATGCGTTGGTTGCGCGAATCCGCCTTCCCGATTCACGACGCACCGACGCGCATCAGCCTCCACGATCTCGCCACCGAAGCGATCGTTCGCTCGGCGACGGCGCAGGAGCGTTCCGGCATTCTTTTGCGCCTGATCGCCGCCCTCGCCGAGTGCGAGCGCGCCGGCGAGGCGCTCGACCTCGCACGGACCTACGCCCCCGAGCGCATCGACGCGCTGCTGGCGAAGGAGGGCTTCGGCCTGCTCGATGCAGGGCGCTGGGAGAGTGTCGAACAGGCGTTGCATGCCGTCTCGCTCGACCGACGGCGCGCCGACCCGATGCTGTTGGGCGTTCGCGCGGCGCTCGAGGCCTTTCACGGCAACGTCGATCGCTCCGAGAAGCTCTACATCGCCGCGATTCGCGCCTGCAGCGACCCCGAGTTCCACTCGGCGCTCTCGCGTCGGCTGAGCTTGCTCTATATCAACCTCGCGCGCCCCGAGGCGCTCGCGATAATCTCGCCGGTTATCGATGAAGGCAGCGCGATGAGCCGCGCCGATGCGCGCAGCATTCACGCGCTCGCATTGGTCGTCACCGGGAACATCGAGGAAGCCTGGCGCGAGGTATGCGCCGCGCTCGACGACGTCAGTATCGAGGGCGAGGAAGCCCTCGTCGCCCGCGTCTCGATGCGCGCGGCCTGGGTCGCCTTTCATTGCGATCTTCCCGCCGATGCCGAACGGATTGCGATGCGGGCGCTCGAGATGGCGCGACGGCTCGGAGATGATGCGCTTCAGGCCCACGTTTTCAGCATACTTTGCTCGATTTCGGTAACCTTTCACGATGATCTGTCAAATGCGTTTCAGTATGCCTCGGAGATGGAAGCGTGCGCCGAGCGAGACGGTAATTTTCCGCTACGGGCGCACGCGCAGCGGCTCTGCTACTCCATCGCGGTCGAGTGCGGCCAGATCGAACGGGCCGAACAGGTTGTACTGCGCATCGAGCCCGGGGGGCAACTCTATCGCAACGATTTCTTTTATGCCTTCGCAACGGCGACGCGCCTGGGCTGGGATCGCCATTTCTCGGATGCTGCGCGGAGACTCGCATCCTGCATCGGTGAGATTCATAACGCCTCGGAGGCGCGCGCGCTCGTCGCAACGACCGCGATGTTTCAGGCCTTCGCCGGCGACCGCGATGAAGCGGTCGCGACGATCGAGCGGGTGAAGAGCGCTCCTCCGCGTACGGCGGCGATCGATCGAAATTTCGATATCGTCGCACGGACGCATCTCGCGATCGCCGAGATCTTCGTCGGGCGCCCGAGCCTCGCGCTTCGCCATCTGCCTCAGCGCGTCGCACGGGCGTGGGACCGCGCGCTCTGCGAAACGGCTCGATCCATCGCGCTCGCATCTCCCGCTCACGCCGAAAACGAACGGCACGCCGCGCTCGCCGCGTTGGAGGCAGCGGGAAGACACGGATTTGCGCGTTTATTGCGCGCGGCGCTCGGCACGCTCCAGCCACGGCTCCCCGCTGTAGCCGGCTCCCCCACACTCACCGAGGCGGAGATGGAGATCCTCCGGGCACTCGACCGCGGCCTCTCGCCGAAACAGATCGCCGAGACCTCCGGGCGCAGCGTCGCGACCGTCCGAGCGCATCTCCGCTCGATCTTCCGTAAACTCGATGCCTCCAATCGCATCGAAGCGCTCGCGGTCGCTAAACGCCGGAAATATCTTTAGCGGCGCGCATCTTCTGCAACGCTCTACTCAATTTGAACTATATACGCACGCCGCTCGCAGCCTTAGCATGAAGTAGATCCTTCCTCACCCCATGCTAAGGAGAACTCCATGACCACCCTCGCCATCATCTTCGTCTTCGTCGCCGCGATCTATCCGCCCACAGTCGGCTAATCCAGGCGCACGGACATGCTCGCCCATCGCCCGCCCGTTCTTCGGGAGCGCTATCCCGACCTCAACGCTGCCTTCCACGAATTAGGAGAGCGCATAAGGAGCGTCGCGCGCGATGGAAACGATGCTCGCATCCTCTCGTGGGTGGCGCGCGAAGCGCACGCCGCCTCGCGCCCGGATATCGCCCACCTGCTCGACGCCGCAATCTCCGATTACCTCCGTAGCGTCGCACCGCACGGTCGCTCGCTCGTCACTCGACGCCTCGAACAGTTGCGTGGCGCCGTCGATAGGGAGCTTCAAGAGATCGAAGCGCGTCGTTCCACCTTCGAGAGCACCTATATCGACGGAACGATCGCCGCGATCGCGGTGGTACATCCGGAGCTCTCCGCACATTTACATGCCGTCGGATCGCTTGCGATGCGCATCGCCTTGGCGATGGGTTGCAACAGCGAGCTCGCTCGCGATTGCGCGAACGTCGGCCGCCTTCACGATATCGGCAAGCTTCGTCTGCCGAAAAACATTCTCGACGGTACCGTGCTACCCCCCCAGAAGCACGGTATCGTCGAGAATCACGTCCGCGATAGCCAGGAGTTCGTCGCGCGAGACGCGCTCCTGGCGCGCTATGCCTTTGCCGTGCGTTCGCATCACGAGCGCATCGATGGCTCGGGGTATCCCGATCGCCTTATCGGGCCTGAGATCCCGTTTGAAGCCCGCGTCGTCGCGGTCGCCGACGTCTTCCATGCAATGACCTCGGTTCGTTCCTACGCCCCCACCTACGATGCCTCCGACGTCCTTGCCTATATCGAGACGCAGCGCGGAAAGCTGTTCGATGGCGATGTCGTCGATGCGCTCCGCATCTCGCTCGGCGTAGCAAAATGTGTGGCAGCGTGAACGAGTTGATCGAGACCGAGGAGCTCACCTCTGCCGCACGCGCCTGCGCCGGCCACTTGCGCCATCTCGTGGCGACGATTCCACGACGCTCGCAAGATATTCATATCGACGATTGCCTCACGCTCGTCAACGATTTCTTTGAGACCTTCGCACGGCTGCGCGCCGAGGAGGAGCGCATCAGCGCCAGCCTTCGCTTGACGCCGATGTGGCGCTCGCATCTCGGTGAGAGCGACGATCTGCATCGGACGCTCTTACGATCGCTCCCGAGCTGGCAACGCGACGTTTTGCTCCGTCAGCCATTTGCGTTCGTCGAATCCTGGCGCCGCGTTACGCCGCAGATCTCGACCTTTCTGGAAACTTGCGACGCGCTCTACGTCATCGTCGATCGTCTCTTCGCGCACCAACGCTCGCGCGAGCCCGCCAGCATCGCATAGATTCTCGCGCACGTGCAGCACTGATTCGATCTCGGAGCTGATGGACGCTCACGGAGCTGCGAACGGTGCGGGGACGATCGCGAATGCAGCATCGCCGTGCGCGGCGAGACGCCCCTGAGCATCGGTGAGCAGAGCGCGCGCCGTCGCGTGGGTGCGCCCGCAGTGCAGCACCTCGGCGACGGCTCGCACCTCGCTCCCATCGGCGAGGAGCGGGCGCACGAAATGCGTCGTCAGGGTCGTGGTGGTCGCAATCTTCGAGCGATCGAGCCGCGCGATGACCGCGAGTGTCATCACCGAATCCAGCAATGCCGCTAAGGCCCCGCCGTGGATTCCCCCAGCGGGGTTGAGCATCCACTCCCGCAGCGGCATCGCGAAGGTCAGCCGATCGAGGCTCGCCTCGATCGGACGCAATTCGAGCGTCGCCCCAAACGCCGGCGCCGGGAGCCGCCCCTCGATCATTCCTTGCATCCACGCCAGGTGGCTCTCCTCGCCTCCCATCGCCGCGATAAGCTCCGCCGGGTCGCCCCAGGAATACGTGCGTTCTCGATTCATAGTCGGGCCTATTCGGCCTCGCGCAGAGGGGGCACCCGCCGAGCGCGCAAAGCCCATCGGCGATGAAGACGACGCAAGAAAAGTATGCCGAACTCGCACGCCGACGCGCCCTCGCCCGTAAACCCACGGGCGATGAGGGAATCGAACGGCAGCACGCACGCGGAAAGCGCAGCGCGCGCGAACGCGTCGAGGCGCTCGTCGACCCGGAGAGTTTTCACGAACTCGACGCCTTCGTCACCCATCGCACGACGGCGTTCGGCCTCGACGAACGTGAATTTCTCGGCGACGGCGTTATTACCGGGCATGCAACGATTGCGGGGCGCCCGGTCTTCCTCTTCTCGCAGGACTTCAGCGTGCTCGGCGGCTCGCTCGGCGAAGCGTTCGCCGAGAAGATCTGCAAAGTGATGGACCTCGCGGTGCGCACCGGCGCGCCGATGATCGGCATCAACGATTCCGGCGGCGCGCGCATTCAAGAGGGCGTCGTTTCGCTCGGCGGCTATGCGGAGATCTTCTGGCGCAACGTGCAGGCGAGCGGCGTGATTCCGCAACTCAGTCTCATTGCAGGTCCCTGCGCAGGCGGCGCGGTCTATTCGCCCGCGATCACCGATTTTACGATCATGACGCAGGACATCTCGCAGATGTTCATCACCGGACCGGAGATCATTAAAACCGTCACCGGCGAAGAGGTAACCTTCGAAGAACTCGGTGGAGCGCTCACGCACGCACGGAAGAGCGGCGTCGCCCATCTCGTCGCCGCCGACGAAGAGGACCTCGTCGCGCAGACGCACGAGCTGCTCTCGTATCTCCCGCAGAACAATCTCGAAGACCCGCCGCGCTTCGAGAACGAGGACGATCCACAGCGAGAGTCTCCGGAACTCGACGCACTGATCCCCGATTCGCCGAACAAACCCTACGATATGCACGACGTCCTGCGTGCCGTGCTCGACGATGGCACCTTCTTCGAGATCCACCCGGAGTACGCGCGCAATATTATCGTCGGCTTCGGACGCATCGACGGGCGCAGCATCGGCATCGTCGCCAATCAGCCGAGCGTGCTCGCTGGGGTTCTCGATATTAAATCGTCGATTAAAGCCGCCCGGTTCGTGCGCACGTGCGATGCCTTTAATATCCCACTCCTCACCTTCGAAGACGTCCCCGGCTTTCTTCCCGGAACCGAACAAGAGTACGGCGGCATCATTCTCCACGGCGCAAAGCTGCTCTACGCCTACGCCGAGGCGACCGTGCCGAAGATCACCGTCATCACGCGCAAAGCCTACGGCGGCGCCTACGACGTTATGGCGAGCAAACATATCCGCGCCGATATCAATCTCGCGTGGCCGAGCGCCGAGATCGCAGTGATGGGTGCCGAAGGCGCCGTAAAGACGATATTCCGCCGCGAGATCGCTGCCGCGAGCGACCCGGCCGCGAAGATGGCCGAACTCATCGACGAATATACCGACCGTTTCGCCAACCCGTACATCGCCGCACAACGCGGCTATATCGACGATGTCATCGAGGCGCGTTCGACGCGCCGCGCGGTTGCCGCCGCGCTAACGATGCTCGAAAACAAGCGCGTCGAACGCCCGAAGCGCAAACACGGCAATATTCCGCTCTGAGATCTGCGGTGTTTCGTCGCGACCGCTCTTGGGTATCATCGAAGTCTCTTGACGAAGCAAACGCACCGGCCGGTCGATGAGGCGATCGAGTCGATCGCGGAACTCGAACGAAAAGCCGAAGACGATGTCTCGGGACACCAGCGTTGGATCGAACGCGTGACGAAGCGGATCGGTCAGCCGCGCATGGTCTATGGAATCGTTGCGTTCGTTGCTCTTTGGGTCGGGAGCAACACCGTGCTTTATTTTTCGCACCTCGTAACGCTCGACCCGCCGCCATTTCTCTGGCTCCAAGGGCTCGTGAGCTTCACCGCGTTGCTCATGACGGTGCTGATCCTTACCACCGAGCATCGCCTCACCCAGATCACGGTCCTCCGCAATCGGCTCGATTTACAGATCAACCTTCTCACCGAACGGAAGGTCGCCAAAATCATCGCCATGCTCGACGAGATGCGCCGCGATAGCCCCTCGATTCCGACGCATTACGATCCTGAGGTTCGGGAGCTACGCGAGCGCATGGATCCCCAAGAGGTGGTCGAAGCGATGGAATCGCCGGCGATTGCGGATCCCGACTCCGGCCAGTAACCTCTGCGACGCTACTGCAAGGCGACGAGTTCGGCGAGCGCGGCGTGGCGACGAGCGGCGTGAAATTCGATCACGCGATACTCGCTGACTCCCTCCCGTACGAACGGATCCTCCGCAAGCATCGCGTCGAGTCGTTCGCGCGGCATGTTATTGGCGATAATCACCCCGCCCTCGCGCGGCTCCATCGGCCCCGAGACGATGAGATCGCCCGAGGCGTAATACCGATCGAGAAATGCGCGGTGCGCGACGACGTGCCGGTCGACCTCGGCGAGCGGTTTTAGATAACGCGAAAGCAACAAGTACATAGTGCGGCTATTCTTCGCACGACCGCACCTGCCATTCCAAGAGGCGCTCCGTTCGTCATAGCGAACGGCGCCGAAAATGAGTACGCGTAAAGGTTTTATCGCCGTCGGAACTGCATTGGCGGCGCTCGCCTCGTTTTTCGAAGCCCCCGTCGGTGCTGCGGCCGATCCGCTCCTTCCTTCACCCGGGGGTATCTCGCCGATGCAGTTCGATCTCGCCGCTTTCGAAGCGATGCTCGGCACCCCGGCGACGCACCGTCACCTCTTCGCATCGAAGCTCGTCGAAGATGGCGACGTCTTCGATGCCGTTGGAAATACGATGAGCGCCTATCGGCTGCTCGGGACTCCCTTCGCGACGATCTTTCCGGTTGCCGTGCTCTATCACGTCGCTATCGCACTTGCATTCAACGATGCAATTTGGAACGAGATCTTCATCCCCTCGGCGGCGCAACTCCCCGCCTGGATTCGCGCGAGCCTACCGACGGTTCTGAAGCCCGGCTCCGGGAACCCGGGGTTGCACGCCGCAGTCGGCGCGCGCCCCGACGATCTTACCTCGATCGACGCACTCCTCGCGCAGACCCGCCTGCAACTCTACGTGTGCAACAACGCACTTTATGGATTCGCGGCAAACCTTGCCTCCCTCATCGATGAATCGCCGGGGGCGACCTATACCCGCTTAACCCAGGGCCTCGTGCCGCGTGCGACCGTCGTTCCTGCCGGTGTCTGGGCGGTTCACGCGGTCCAAGAACGCGGCTTCACGCTCCTACAAACCTCGCTCTAGCCTCCGCAATAGCGTTCGCGGCAGGGAGAAGCGGCGGCTCCCTGCTATCTATCGATTCGTGAAACTTCTTGAAGGCAAGCGCGCCCTCATTACGGGTGTCGCGAATCGTTGGTCGATCGCTACCGGCATCGC
>JABEUW010000268.1 GCA_013043945.1 Vulcanimicrobiota bacterium
GCCCTGGCCGGGCGCATGCTTGCGGCGGGTGGGGCCGTGCTCTCCCCCTTCCCACCGGATGAACCCGCGCGCCCAGGGCAGTTTCTGGCCCGCAACGGCGTCGTCGTCGCGCTCGCCGACGCTCTGCTGGTCGTCGAGGCGCCCGCCCGCTCGGGGGCGCTGAACACCGCGAGCTGGGCGGGGGGCGAGATCCCGGTCCTGGCGCTCCCCTGCGACGTCGACCGCCGGAGCGGGGCCGGGAACCTCGCCCTCCTCCGGGACGGCGCGACGCTGGTTCGCGACGCCGCCGATATCGTCGAGGCGATGGGGCTGCTCCGCCGACCAGCGGTGCCTCGCGAGGAGACGTGCGAGCCCCCTCCACCGAGCGATGCTTTGCTCGCACTCCTCGCCGCCGGCGAAACGAGCCTCGAAGCGCTCCTCGCTGCAAGCGGCCTCCCCGCCGGCGAACTGATCGGGCGCCTGAACCTGCTCGAACTCGGCGGTGCGATCGAACGGCGCGCTGCCGGGTATGCGCTTGCGCGACGCACGCGCAAGGCGCGATGATAGCCCCCATGCGGCTTCGGATCATCGCGGTCGGTAAACTTCGTAGCGCGCCGATCGCCGCGCTCTGCGAAGAATTTGCGACGCGCCTCCAACCGATGATGCCCTGCGAGATCCGCGAAGTTCGCGCATCGGACGGGCGCAGCCCGGCGAACGCGATCGACGAAGAAGCCGACCGGATCCTGCGTCTCGTTCCCGAGAACGAGCCGCTCTGGTTGCTCGAACGCACCGGCGAATCGCTTTCGAGCCCGCAGCTCTCGGCGAAGCTTTCGGCGCTCGATGCGACCGGAATCTCGCGTCTGACGCTCGTCGTCGCGGGGACCTACGGCGCCGCACCCGCACTCTTCGAGCGTGCGACTTTTCGCTGGTCGCTCTCGCCGTTGACGTTTTTGCACGAATGGGCGCGCGCGCTCGTGCTGGAACAACTCTACCGCGCGGCGAAGATTGCACGGAATGAACCCTATCACCACTGACCGGATGCCGACGCCCGAAGAAACGCTCGTTCGTATCGATCGCGCGATTCGCGATGCGGCGCGCGCGCGGTACGGCGCCGACGTGCCGAGCGTCACCTTCGAAGCGCCTCGGCGCCCCGAGTTCGGTGATTTCGCTACCAACGTCGCCTTCGGGCTCGCGAAGGCGGCGCGCAGCGCGCCGCAACAGATCGCGCAGAGGCTCATCGAGGATGCGATTCTCTCGCGCCCCGAGATCGCCGCGCTGGTGGTCGAGGCGCAGGCGACCGCCGGGTTTATCAATCTTCGCCTCGTTCCGGAATGCTGGCAGCGTGTCGTCGAACGCGCGCTGCACGAAGGCGCGCGCTACGGAGAATCCCCGCGCAACGGAACGCGTATCTCGCTCGAGTTCGGCAGTGCGAACCCGACCGGGCCGCTCGTCGTCGTGCAAGGGCGCGCGCTCTCGATCGGCGCGACGCTCGCGGCGGCGTTCGAGTCCTGCGGCTACGACGTCTTCACCGAATGGATCGTCAACGATGCGGGCGGGCAGGTCGAGACGCTCGCGCGTTCGCTCTACGCGCGCTACCGGCAGGTCGCCGATCCCAGCTTTCCCTTTCCCGAAGAAGGTTATCCCGGCGAGTATCTGCTCCCCATCGCCGCCGCATTACGCAACGAGTTCGGCGCGCGATACGATGATGCCGACGAATCGCTCTGGCTTCCGCTCTTCGGAACGCGCGGCCGCGACGCGCTCGTCGCCGAGCAGCAGAAAACGGTCGAGCGATTCGGCATTCACTACGATCTCTGGCAAAGCGAACGCGAGCTTCACGAAACCGGCAAGGTTCGCGCGGGGGTGGAACGGCTCCGCGAGTTAGGGCTCACCTACGAGAACGAAGGCGCGCTCTATTTCCGCGCCACGCAATTCGGCGACGACAAGGACCGCGTGCTCGTGAAGAGCGATGGGAAGCCGACCTATTATTGCGCCGACGTCGCCTACCATTACGAAAAACTCAAACGCGCCGATCGCGTGATCGATCTGCTCGGTCCCGACCATCACGGATATATCGAACGGCTGCGCGGCCTCGCGAGTGCGTTCGGCTACGCCGGCAAACTCGATGTGGCGATCGCCCAACAGGTAACGCTCTCGCGCGGCGGGGAGCAAGTCGCCATGAGCAAACGCGCGGGCGAGATCGTTACGCTCGATGCGATCCTCGACGAAGTCGGCGTCGATGCGGCCCGCTTCTTCTTCGCCATGTTGGCGACCGATACACCGCTGGCGTTCGATCTCCAACTCGCGACCGAACAGAGCAACGAGAACCCCGTCTATTACGTGCAGTACGGGCACGCCCGCATCGCCTCGGTGCTGCGCAACGCCGATCCCGACGAGCTTCGCCTCGCGCGGCGCGGCGAGAGGCTCGCGCCGCTCGCGCACGCGAGCGAGATCGCGCTCATGCGCCGCATCGAAGAGTATCCGCGCGTTCTCCAAACGGTCGTCCATACGTTAAGCCCGCACCGTCTCGCGCGCTACGCTCGCGATATCGCCGCCGATTTTCACGCCTTTTACGGCGAATGCCGCATTCTCTGCGACGAGCGCGAGGAGCGGCTCGCGCGGCTCGCGCTCGCCGCGGCGACCCAGCACGTGCTCGCGAACGCGTTGCGCGTCCTCGGAGTCGGGGCTCCCGAAAGTATGGAGCGGCTCGCGGCCGACTAGCCGCGGCCGATCGAACGCAACGGAATGCGTTCGGGATAGAGCGGGCGGTCGATGAGCCGTTCGAGCGCGCTCGCCTCGGCGCTTAAAACGAATTCCGCAAATTCCGCAAACGCCTCGCGCTCCGCTTCGCCTTCGGCGAAGCGTTCGTTGGCGGCGAGTTCGACTTTTCCGGCGACCGGCAACACCTGCAGGTAGGAACCTTCGTCGTCGCGCCCGAGTTCGAGCAATCGCTCGTCCTCGAAAATCCGCAGCGCGCTCTCGACGCTACGCTCGCGGCAACCCTCGATATCGAGCGCGTCGGCGATCTCCCGACTCGTTGCATGCAGCGGAGCATCGCCCGCGAGTCGCTTGATGCCGCGATAGATCTCGCGCAGCATCGGCAACGTCGGGGCATCGAGCGTCAGCAAAAACTCGTTGAGCCGGCGATCCCCGGGGCCGAAGAGCAAGTGGATGCGCGCGTCGGCACCGTCGCGCCCCGCGCGTCCCGCTTGTTGGTTGAATTCGGTGAAGTTAAAGTTGAGATGGTAGAGCACCACCTCCCGCACGTCGGGGAGATCGATTCCTTCCCCGAATGCCGTCGTCGCGACGACGACGTCGATCCCCCCGGAGCGAAACGCGTTCTCGACCGCGTACCGCATTTCGGTCGGCACTCCGGCATGATAGAACGCCACGCGGTCGCGACAGCGTTCCTTCAACCGCGACGCCACTTCGGTCGCTTCCTTCCGCGAGTTGCAGTAGATAATGCCGCGCGCGCCGCCGCCGAACAACGTCGCAACGTAGGCGTGCTTATCGGTGGTTCCGCGCGCGTCGACGACGTGCAAATTGGTGCGCACCGTGGCGTCGATCGCCCACTCTTCGATGCGCAACGCCTCGCGAATCTCGGCGAATCCCTCGTCGTCGACCGTCGCGCTAAGCGCGAGCACCTGCGGGTCGCCGACCGCGGCGAGCGTCTGCGCGATATCGCGATATCCCGAGCGACGGCGCGCTTTGCCGACGTGGTGCGTCTCGTCGACGACGAGCAGATCGATTTTGCTCGCGCCGGCAAAACGGGCGGCGTGGTAGCGTAAAAATTCAGGAGTCGCGAGAATCATATCCCACGCGCCGCTCTCGAGCGCGGCGAAGAGATCGCTCCGTTCGTTCGCCGGAATCGCACCATTCGCACGGAAGAGCCGCATCCCCAAGGGTTCGAGTTTGCGCGTAAACCCTTCAAACTGGTCGTTGCAGAGCGCGCGCAGCGGGTAAAGGACGACGCTCTTGCGACCTCGGGAGAGCGCTTCGGCGGTCGCGGTGAAGGCAAAACAGTACGATTTTCCGCGCCCGGTGCCCATGATGCCGAGCACGCGCTTGCCCGCAAATACGCGGTCGACGATGAGCGATTGCGTCTCGTGAGGCTGGTGATCGCCGATGAGCGCCGCGCGGATGCGGTCGAGATTGCCGTCCCAGCCGGCGCGTATCGTTTCGACGTCGCGGCCGCGCTGCCGACGCAACGAGGCGTCGTCGATCTCCACCACGATGTTGATACCGCGGTTACGCTCGCCGCCGTCCGCCGCGCGCCCGCCTCCGGTGAGCGCCGAAATATGCCCGCGGTAGCGCACGCCGTTATCGATATTCGGTGCGATCCGCGCGGCGATCTCTTTGCGCAAAAAGCCCAGCGGCAACGCACCGAAGTGGACCGCGATGGCGTTGGCATCGTAGGGATTCTCGGGGCGGCGCTGGAGTTCGAGCTCGGCTCCCTCGCGCAGCCCGGCGATGGTATCCTGTCGCCCCTCGAACGAGACGCCGACGACCTTGGTATTGAAACGCCGCGCGTCTTCGATCCCGGCATAGGGACCGCGATCTAAATAGCGGTCGCTCCGTTCGAAGAGTTCGTCGAGGAATTCGTTCTCGGCACGCGGCTGCCCGGAGAGGAGGCGTTCGAACGCCGCCTCCGATTCCGTCAGCTCTTCGCGCGCGTTACTCGTGCGCCGGCCGCTCCGCCGCATCGAGATCGAGCGTGATCTCTTCGTGCCCCTGGCCGAGCGCGCTCTCGTCGAGCCCTGCGTTCTGCGCGTCGAGCGGATCGTATTCTTCGACGCGTTCGTCGTGATACTCGTGAAGATCGGGATCCGCAAGGGCGACGTTACTCTCGTCGCGCTTGCGCTTGTAGCGCACCGGGGCCGCTCCGCTCGCTTCGGGGCGCGTCCCCTTGCGTTTGGCGCGTCGTTCGCGGCGTGCCGCGACGATATCTTCGCGCGGTTGCCCGCCGCGCGTGACGCCGGTCGCCGCGGCCTCGGCTGCGACGCGCGGGCCGGCGGCGCGGAGCGCCGAGGCTTCGGCACGGCGTTTTGCCGCGGCAGCGAGTTGGCGTTTGCGGAACGTCAGCACCAAGGGAGCCGAGAAAAAGATCGAGTGGTATCCGCCCGAGCAGATGCCGACGAGCAGTGCGAACGCGAAGTTTTTCAAGCTCGCTCCGCCGAGGACCAAGAGTGCGACGAGCGTGATGAGGACCGTCGCCAGCGTGTTGAACGAGCGGGTCATCGTCTGCTTGATCGACTCGTTGACGATATAGTCGTAGGCCTTCCCGGCCATCAGCTTCGTGTTCTCTCGAATCCGGTCGAGAATGACGATGGTATCCATCACGGAGTAGCCGATAACGGTCAGCACCGCCGCCAAGAAGGCGTCGTCGGCCCGTTTATCGGCGAGCGCGTAGATGCCGATCATAATCAGGGCGTCGCGCACCAGCGCGATGACGGTAACGAGGCCGAAGATATAGTTCCAACCGAAGCGGAAGGCGATGTAGAGGAACTGGATCGAGAGGGCGATCACCAGTGCCCAAATCGCACTCGCCAGGTACTCTTTTCCGAGCGAGGGGCCGACCGAGGCGATCTGCGAGGCGGCGCGATCGACCGGCGCGACGGTTCCGAGCGCGGCCCAGAGCGGAGTCGAATCGTTGGCATACGCCTTCTGCGTCTCGATGATAAAGCGCTTGCCGCTGCTGCCGACGGTGTTGATATGGGCGTCGCCGATCCCCAGCGGCGTAATCGCCGCACGAATTTTGGCGCTGCTCTGCGGCGTATCGTAGGCGACCGTAATATCGGTGCCGCCGGTAAACGAGAGCCCCAAGCGCAGCATATGCGAGAATTTGAAACCGCCCGAAGCCTGGCTCGCGTGGAAGAGCATCGTGGCGATACCGAGGGCGATGACGAGCGTCGAAACAGTCGAGACGATGCGGAACCACCCGACGATGTTCCAATTCAGTCGACGAAACAGCATGTCCCTAACCCTCCGTCCGCGAGAAGACGCCGAGATCGGCTTTCCGAACGCCGAAGAACTCCGGCGCGGTCAGCACGTCGTACTCGACGAGAAGATCGACGAAGAATCTCGTCACGAAAACCGCGGTCGCCAACGAGACGACCGTTCCCCAAAAGAGCGTAAACGCAAAACCTTTCACCGTGCCGGTACCGAGCATGAAAAGCACGCCCGCGCCGACGATGGTGGTGAAATGCGAGTCGAAGACCGCCGAGAAGGCGCGCTGGAAACCGACGCGCACTGCGGCGCGTAGCGATTTTCCGGCCCAGAGTTCTTCTTTGAGGCGCTCGAAGATCAGCACGTTCGCGTCGACGGCCATACCGATGGAGAGCACGAAGCCGGCGATACCCGGCAGCGTCAGCGAGGCCTGCGAGATCGCGAGAATTGCGAGCATGACCAACACGTAGATCGCCAACGCGAGATCGGCGAGCAGGCCCGGAATGCGATAGACGACCGCCATAAAGATCAGCACGAGTCCGAGCCCAAGCAGCGACGCCCAGAGCGACTTCACTAAATCGATCTTGCCGAGCGTCGGACCGATGCCTTCCTTCTCGACGATCTTCGTCGTGACGGGCAGCGCGCCGGCGTTGAGTTCGTTCGCCAGCGTGATCGTCTGCTTCTCGGTGAAGTTACCGGTAATCTGTCCGCTCCCGAAGATCGGCGACTGAATCACCGGAGCCGAAAGGTAATGATGGTCGAGAAAGATCCCGAGCGGTTTCCCGATCGCCTTCGTGGTCAAACGCCCGAACTTCGCGGGATCTTTCGTTTGGAAATCGATATTCGGGCGACCGGCGGTGTCGTATCCCGCTTGCGCGCCCTTCAAATCTTTCCCCGAATAAACGACCGGGCCGCTCGCAGCGTACGCGCCCTGCGCGACGTACTGACAGGCTTTCGCATTTTTCGGGTCGGCCTTACAGGCGACGAGCGCCTCTTCGGCCTTTGCGACGACTTGCTCCGGAACGATTTTATATTCCAGCACCGCGACTTGTTTGAGCAAGCGCTCCGCCTGTGCGGGATCTTTGACATCGGGAAGCTCGACGAGAATGCGATCGGATCCGACCTTCGTAATCGTCGGCTCGGTGACCCCGAGGCCGTTGATACGCCGATCGATCACGTCGATCGTCTCGGCCTGCACCTGCGAGGTAATCTGCGGCACCTCGGCGGTGGGATAGAGCTGCAGCAAGAGGCGATAGCCGCCTTGCAAATCGAGGCCGAGATGGATGCTCTTTTGAATGGGGAGCACCAGCCGGAGCGAGAGCAGAATCGTTGCGAGTACGACCAGCGCTTTGAGCGGGGTCTTCCAAGTATTCCAGTTCATGGCGTCTTTCAGGCGTGAGAAAGCGCGGCACCGTACGGGCCGGCACCTAACCCTCGGAGTCTAGCAGGGTCGCGGGCGGTCGTAAAGGTTAGTCGGCGGTCGCGGCTTTCCCGCTGCGCGGCTCCGGCGCCTCGATCGTTCCCAACGGCTCGATCGGGAGATCCGGGGGGAGCTCGCTGAAGGCGAGCACCTCCGCCTCGATCCCGCTACGGGCGAGGAACTCCGCGAGGAGGGGGCGCAGCACGCTCCCGCAGAGCAGCTGCAGGCGCCCGTGCCCGGCGCGCCGCGCCCATCGCGCGATCTGCTCGCGCAGGGCGATCGCCCCCTGCGGGTCGACCCCGGAGGGATCCCCCGCCCACGAGGTGGCGAGCGAGCGCTCGAAGATCGGGTCGAGCAGGAGCGGGGCGATCCCCTCGCCATTGCGGCGCAGTTGGGCGGGCACGAGGACCGCTCGTGCCGCAGCGCAGAGTTCGCGCGCATCGTTTCCCCCCGCGGCGACCATCGCATCGAGGGCGACGACGGGATCGCGCGGCCAGATACGCTCGCGCAGGAGCTGTTGCCACGCCCGATGGACGCCGCCGGGGGCGAGCGCGTCGGGGGCGATCTCCTTCACCAGCGTCGGCACGCCGAGACGCAGATGTTCGAGCAGCGTCTGAAACTCTTGCCGTCCGAAGAGTTCGGCGGCGTTCGCGCGCACGATCTCCGCGAGATGCGATCCGAGAATCGAGATCGCATCGAAGACCAGCGCGCCGCGCTCCTGCGCCCGCGCGCGCTGCTCCGGCGCGATCCAGGCCGCCGGCAAATCGTAGACCGGCTCGCGCACGATCTCGCCGAGCCCCGCGAGCACCGCTTCATCGGCGACGGCGAGTAATGCGTCGAGCCGCACTTCGCCGCTCGCCACGATCCGGTCGCGCACGCGGATCGCGTACCCACGATCGCGTGCGAGATCGTCGCGCAGGCGCACGCCGGGAACGACGATGCCGATCTCGGCGGCGAGCGCGCGACGCACCTCGCCGATACGATCCAATAACGCATCGCTCTGCGGCATCGCAAGCAACGCTGCGAGATCGGGCGCAAATTCGATCGCCAGCGCATCGACGCCGACGAGCCCGAGCGCGATCTCCGGGCGACGCATCGAACGGCGCTTCGCCTCCTCTCGCTCGCGTTGCGCTCGCCCTCGATTCGCGCCGAGTCGGCGCATCGCCAAATGAGCGGCGAGCCAACAACTCGCCGCGAGTGCGAGAAAGATCGGGCGCGGCAACGCGGGCACGAACGAAAGAACGGCGAGCAGCAGGGCGACGCCGCGCAACACCTCGGGGCGCGCGAAGAGCTGGTGCGCGAGATCGCTTCCCAACGCCCCGTTCGCAGCGACGCGCGTCACCATCATGCCCATCGCTACCGAGATGAGAAACGCGGGGAGCGTGGTCACCAGCGCGTTGCCGATCGAGAGCAGCGCGAAGGTGTGAAACGCCTCCGCCGGCGAGAGCCCGTCGTAGAGCGTGCCGACGGCGATCCCGCCGATGAGATTGAGCGCGACGATGACCAACGCCGCAACGGAATCGCCCTTGACGAACTTTCCCGCGCCGTCCATCGCCCCGTAAAAATCGGCTTCCTGCGCGACCAACTCGCGTTTGCGCCGTGCCTGTTCGCCGTCGAGCGCGCCGGCGTGCAGATCGGCATCGATCGCCATCTGCTTTCCCGGCATCGCGTCGAGGGTGAAACGTGCCGCTACCTCCGCGACGCGTTGCGATCCGCTCGCAATGACGACGAATTGAATCGTCACCAAGATTGCAAAAACGATCAACCCGACGATCGGGTTGTTCTGCACGACGAAGGCACCGAAGGCGGGGACGATCGTTCCAACCCCGCCGGGAACCGCACCGTGCGTGAGGATCAGGCGCGTTGCCGAGATATCGAGCGCGAGCCGAAAGAGCGTTGCGACGAGCAGCGCCGGAGCGAACGCGCTAAATTCGAGCGGATCTTCGACGCTGACGGCGAGCAACAGCACGAGCGCCGCCGCGAGAATATCGACCGCGAGTAAAA
>JABEUW010000269.1 GCA_013043945.1 Vulcanimicrobiota bacterium
AACGGCAACCGCAAGTCTACGATCAGTTCGTGGAGATCGCTCGTCGGCTCGAACGGCACTACAAAGATGTGCAGGATCTCGAGTTTACCGTCGAGCGCGGCAAACTCTATATGCTGCAAACGCGCAACGCGAAACGGAGCGCTGAGGCGGCGGTGAAAATCGCGCTCGCATTAGTCGAAGAGGGCCTCATCGACGAGCGCACGGCGGTCGGCCGCGTCGATGCGCGTTCGCTCGACGCGCTCTTCCACGCGCGCATCGATCCCGGCGCAGAGATCGCGCCGACCGCGCACGGGCTCAATGCCTCCCCCGGTGCGGCGAGCGGACAGGTCGTCTTCGATGCCGACGAAGCGGTGGCGTGGCGGGAAAAAGGGAAGCGCACGATTCTCGTGCGCGTCGAGACAACACCCGACGACATGCACGGCATTATCGCCGCCGAAGGCATTCTCACGGCGAAGGGCGGTGCGACCTCGCATGCCGCGGTCGTCGCGCGCGGCATGGGAAAACCGTGCGTTGCGGGCTGCGAGGCGTTACAGATCGATCGTCGTGCGGGGAGCGCCCTCCTTGCCGGAATCGCGATTCATCAGGGCGACTGGTTGACGATCGACGGCAGCACCGGCGCGGTGATTCTCGGAGAAGCGCCGCTGCTCGCTCCGCCGAGTACCTTGCCGGAGTGGCTAGCAACCTTTCTTTCGTGGGCCGACCGCTCGCGCACGATGCAGGTGTGGGCGAACGCCGATACGCCGGAGGACGCGCGGAAAGCCCGCGAACTCGGCGCGCAAGGGATCGGGCTCTGCCGTACGGAGCATATGTTTATGGCGCGCGAACGCTTGCCCGTCGTGCAGGAGATGATTCTCGCCGCCGATACGAAGGCGCGCGCGAGCGCACTCGAACGCCTCTTGCCATTTCAGCGCGAGGATTTTGTCGGCATTCTCGAGGCGATGGCCGGTCTGCCGGTCACGATTCGCTTGCTCGACCCTCCGCTCCACGAATTTCTCCCGTCGCTCGAATCGTTGCTCGTCGAAACGACGGAACTACGCGTGCGCGAGGGCACCGAAACGCCGCGCTACAAAGAGCGCGAGGCGCTTTTGCGGCGCGTCGAACAATTGCACGAACAGAACCCGATGCTCGGTTTGCGCGTCTGCCGGCTCGGTATTCTCTATCCCGAGATCTACGCGATGCAGTTGCGCGCGATCTTCGAAGCGGCCTGCACGCTCGTGGCGCGTGGCGTCGATGCGCGCCCCGAGGTGATGATCCCCGGTGTCGGAACGCCCGAAGAGATGCGCTTTACCTACGATGCCGCCAAAGCCGTCGCTGACGCGGTACTCGCCGAGAACGGTATCGCTCTCGAGTACCACATCGGGACGATGATCGAACTGCCGCGGGCCTGTGTCGTTGCCGACGAGATCGCACAACGAGCGGAGTTCTTTTCCTTCGGAACCAACGATCTCACGCAGACGACCTATGGGTATAGCCGTGACGATGCAGAGGCATCGTTCATCCCGCATTACCTCGAAAAGCGCATCCTCAAAGACGATCCGTTCCAGGTGCTCGACCAGCGTGGCGTCGGCTCGCTCATGCGCCAGGCGGTCGAACTCGGTCGTGCCGCCCGACCGGGGCTGAAAATCGGTATCTGCGGCGAGCATGGCGGCGAGCCAAGCAGCGTGGCGTTCTGCCATACACTTGGCCTCGATTACGTCTCGTGCTCGCCGTATCGCGTACCGATCGCCCGCCTCGCGGCGGCCCAGGCGGCGTTAGCTGCTCGGTCGTAGATCGGCAAGACTCGCGCAATCCCGAGTCTCTAATCTGCCCCTCTGAAGCATATTCCGGAGTGGGCCGATACTATGAGTAGCATGATCGATACGCTCGCGATCGCGAAGCGACTCCAAAAGGCCGGCGATACCGCCGAGCATGCCGAAGCCGTCGCCGAGGTTTTCGGCATGGTGTTGCAAGAGAACGTCGTAACGAAAACCGACCTTCGAGACGCCTGCGAAAAGCTCGATAAGCAAATCGATACGGTCGCCGCGCGGCTCGACGGAAAGATCGTCGGGCTCGACGGTAGAATCCTCGGCCTCGAGCAGCGGGGGGAAGCGCTTGCAGCGAGGTACGAAAGCCGGCTCTCTCGGGCGGTGCTAACACTCTTCGTCGGGCTTACCGGTGTTATTTCGCTCGCTACCTCGCTGCTGATGACTCACGTAAAATAGGGCTAGAGCGTGGCGAGTCTCTCGATGCAGATCGCTCGCGCTTCGGCGACGCTCCCGGCCGAACGCGCGACGAAAAGCTTGCGCCAATAAACGCGGCCGGAGAGCTTCGCAATTAAATCGGAGGCCTCACGCGCATCGACGATGCCGGCGGGGCCGGTCACCCAGACCGTTCGCGAACCCGGCGCATCGATCCCCAGCGGAAGCCGGTGAAGGAGCTGCGATTGCGAATCTGCCCAGATGCCCGCATCGCCGAACCGTTCGCGTAGCGCCGCCTCGCAGGCCTCGAAGGCGCGCAGATCGTGCTCGGCATTGAATTCAGCGGCGAGGCCATAGAGCCGCGTGCGTTCGCGCAACGCCGTGGCCGCAACGCTCTGCCGCTCGTTGAGTTCGTTGAGAACGCGAAAGTCATCCCAACGCAGGAACTCTTCAATCGGGTCGAGCGCGTGCGGGTCGGGCCAGAGTTCGTGCAGCACGTCTTGGAGTATACGTTCGAAGAGTCGCGTCGTGTGGTGAAAATAGACCGACGCGAACATCATGTAGCGCGCGAGCACGAAGGACTCTAACGCGACCACGCCGCGGCCGTCGATACCGAGAACGAGTTCGCCGTTGCGGTCGATCAATCGCAGCGATGCGAGGAGTTGCTCGGCGTCGTAGCGCCCATTCACCACGCCGGTAAAATAGGAGTCGCGCTGCAGATAATCCATGCGGTCGGCATCGAGGTTCGGACCGCTGACGAGCTCGCGCAGCGCCGGGTAGCGAGCATCGGGTGAGCCGACGATGAGCGCGAGGACCTCGTCGGGTTCTACCTCGAGCCCTTCGACTCGCGAGCGCATCGAAGGCTCTGAGAGCAGTGCCTCGGTGCGCTCCTCGTGTCGTTTCCCGAGGACCGATTCGCAGGCGTGGCTGAACGGGCCGTGCCCGATATCGTGGAGCAGCAGCGCGACGCGCAGAAGGCGCCGCTGTGCGACGATCTCTCGTTCGTTCGAGAAGAGTGCGCGGTCGTGCTCGACGATCGCATCGAACGCACGCGTCCCAATCGCCATCGCGCCCAGGGCATGGGTGAATCGCGAATGCTCGGCGGAGGGGAACGCGAGGTAGGCGAGCCCGAGTTGGCGCAGCCGGCGCATGCGTTGCACGACCGGAAGATCGAGCAATGCCGCCTCGCCGGGGGAAAGCTCGATGAAGCGGTGGATCGGATCGAAAATGCGCTTCACTCCGCGTAGGCTTCGCTCCCTCGCGAACGGAAACCCCGCAGAGCAGTGGCTTTCGACCGTTCCTCGTTGCGCGAAGTGCTCGCGCGTACCGATCTCGTCGCCTTTATCGGCCAGTACGTACCGCTGAAAAAGCGCGGGAACGACTTCGTTGGGCTCTGCCCTTTTCACGGTGAGAAGACACCGTCGTTTCACGTCCACCCCGACCGCGGCTTCTACAAGTGCTTTGGCTGCGGCAAAGGCGGCGATGCGATCTCGTTCCTCATGGAGCGCGAAAACCTCCCGTTTCCCGAAGCAGCGCGCATGCTCGCCGTTCGCGCCGGTGTGGAACTCGAGCCGGAGCGCCCCGAGCAGGCTCGCGCGCGTAGTGAAAAAGAGCGAATCTACGAAATCAATAGCGTTGCCGCGGCGTATTTCGCGCGGATGCTCAAGGCGCCCGAGGGCAAGCGCGGGAGCGAGTACGCTCGCGGCCGTGGGCTCGACGATGCAACGATCGAGCGCTTCGCTATCGGCTACGCCCCGGATCGCTGGGATGGGCTTGTCGAAGAGCTGACCTCACGCGGGCTCGACCTTCCGCTCGCCGAACGTGCCGGGCTCGTGCGGCCGGGGCAACGAGGCTATTACGATTTTTATCGCGATCGGCTCATGGTCCCGACCCGCAATACCACCGGCGAAATCGTCGCGTTCGGTGGGCGCAGTATCGGCGATGGCGAACCGAAGTACCTCAATACGAGCACGACCCCGGTCTACACCAAAGGGCAGGTGCTCTTCGCGCTGGAGATCGCGCGTCGTGCGGCAAAGGAGAGCGGAACGCTCGTCGTCGTCGAGGGTTACCTCGACTGCATCGCACTGCACCAAGCCGGGATAGCGAATGCCGTTGCGTCGTTAGGCACGGCCTTTACCGCCGAACAGGCCGACGAACTCCGTAAGTACGCCGATCGTATCATTCTTTGCTACGACGGCGATGCCGCCGGAAATGCCGCCGCGCTGCGTGCGATCGATATCGCGGCGACGAAGATCGAGCGTGCGGGTGCGAGCTTGCGCATCTGCGTTTTGCCGCCCGGCGAAGATCCCGATAGTTTCGTGCGGGCGCACGGTCGCGCGGCCTTCGAAGGGCTGTTGGCCGAGGCCGTTCCCGCGGTGCAATTCAAGCTCGATCCGCGTATCGCGCGGCTCGCAACGGGCTTTGAAAACCCTGCGGCGATTGCACGTGAGGCCGAAGAGATCGTGCGTCGGCTCGTACCGCGTGAAGAATGGGATCGCTGGCGCACCTACGTGGCGATGCGCCTTGGGCTGGCAGTCGACGATCTTCGGGCGGCAGCGCGCGTCGATGCAATCGCGGGTTTTGCGCGCCCGGTGGAGGCCGGGCTCGGCGGAACTCGGCGTGCCGGCGCGAGGATCGGCGCCCCGTCGAGCGAACGCGAGCTCTTGGCGATCTTCATCGAACGCCCCGAACTCATCGCGCTCTTCGCCGATGCCATCGCACCCAACGAGTTTCGCGACGAGCGGTATCGGCGTATTCTCCTCACGCTCTTCGAACGCGGGCGCGATGCCGAGAGCTCCGGAGAGCTTTTCTCGCTCTTCATCGAGGATGCCGAGCTTTTGGAGATCGTCGCGGCATTAGGGCAGGCCGATCGCAGTCCGACACCGCGTTATCCCGGCATCGAGGACGCCAAGGCGCACGTACGGCGGATTCTCACGCATTTCGAACGCGAACGAGAACGAAGGCGGCTCGACGAGCTCAATCGGGAGGTGGATAGCCTCTTGGAGGCGGGGGATCCGATTCCCGATCTGCTCC
>JABEUW010000030.1 GCA_013043945.1 Vulcanimicrobiota bacterium
ACTCAACGGCTACAATCCCGAAGCCTTTCTGCGCGAGGTGCTTACGCGCATCGCCGACCATCCTATCAACCAGATCGCCGAGCTACTTCCGTGGAACTTAAAAGCGCACGCCACACCGCTCGCCGCCGACGACGCGACGACCAATCTATTGCTACAGAACTAAGCGACTCAGCACGATAGCCCGCTCGCCGTCAAGACGGTCTTGAGAAGACGGTTACGTGAAAGCGCCCCCCTCGATACGCCGCGTACCGCGGCTACTCGGGGTGACAAGGAGCTGCTACTCGGAGAGTGACGGGGCTATTCGGGGACGCGGATATGCTCGCCGGGGACCAGGGAGGCGCCGTGGAGGTGATTGACGCGGACGATCTCATCGATCCGCTCCTGGATGCTGCCGTTTGCGAGATGCGCCGAGGCGATCGACCAGAGGGTGTCGCCCGATTGAACGGTGACGTGCGCGTACCGGGTGACCGGCGCCGCGTGGAGGCGGCCCATCGAGAGGGTGGGAACGGCGACGAGCGCGCTCAGCGCGGCAAGCGCCACCGCGGGCATCAGGCTCATTCGTTTGCGGGAAGTCATTGTGGATAACCCTCCATATCTTGGGCCGAACGGCTGTTCGTCCACTAGATTCTAGCATGCCCGCTCCGCGGGGTGTCAAGAGTCTCGAACGTATGTTTGCGATTTTTCGAACTCTATGATACGGTTCTATCGAACGGCTGTGCCATACGCCTGGCATTGCGCAGCCGATGCGAGCGAAAGAGAAAGGATGTAGGCATGCGCGAACGCCCTCCGAGCGAGCGGCAGCGGGAGATCCTCACGGCGATCGAGCGCTTTGCGGCCGAACATGGCTACCCACCCTCGGTGCGCGAGATCGGCGAGATCGTCGGCCTTTCATCCTCGTCGACGATCCATGCCCACCTCAAGACGCTCGAGAAGCGCGGCCTGCTCACGCGGGACGCCACGAAGCCGCGCGCGATGCGCTCCGAGCGGTCGGGAATCCCCGAGGGGATGGTGCTGCCGATTCTCGGCCGGGTCGCCGCCGGCGTCCCGATCGCCGCCCAGGAAGAGCGCGAGGGCGAGTTTCTCGTCGCCGCAGATTTTCTGCCGAAGGGCTCCGATGCGTTTATGCTCCGGGTGAAGGGCGACTCGATGGTCGATGCGGCGATTCTCGACGGCGACCTAGTGGTGGTGCGCCCGCAGAGCGATGCGCGCAACGGCGAGATCGTCGTCGCGATGATCGAGGGCGATGCCACCGTCAAGCGCTTCTTCCGTGAAGCGGGACGCGTGCGCTTGCAGCCGGAGAACGCGCGAATGCAGCCAATCTATGCCGACGATGTCGTTATCGTCGGGCGCGTCGAAGCCGTTATTCGCCGCCTCTAACTTCTCGCGCGCCGTCACCGGATTCGCCGCTTCGGCGGAGATGCGCGCGCTCAACACCGCGTTGCCGATCGGATTCGGCGGCCTCGTTGCGGCGCTCTTGGCAATCCTTTTTCTCGAACCGAACGGCTGGCGCATTGCGCCGCACCCGTCCTTTCCGCTCGCCGCGATCGCCGGAGCGATGCTGCCGGCGTTCGGTGCGATGTCGTGCGTGACGGCGATCGCCCTTGCGTGGCAGCTCGCACTGCGCCGCGCGGTACCGATCGTTCCGCAGGTGCTCGCGAGCGCGATCGCCTTCGCGCTGGCGTTGCCTGCGTGGAGGGCCGGGCTCGCACCGCTCGCCTACCTCCGTAGCGTTGGCGCGAGCGGATTGTTGCTCGCAATTCTCGTGGGGATGCTCTGCGCGTTGCTGGTGCGGGCAGCAGCGCGCTTCCTGCCCGCCGGGCGCTATCTCGGTGCGCCGCTCGCGGTGCTGCCGTTCGTCGCGCTGCACGCGGCGGGGATCGATCTCAGCGCGTATGTCGTTGCGGCGCTCGCGCCGCTCGCGCATCTCGGCGATACCTACCCTGCGTTGCTGGTGATCGTCTTTCTCGAAACCGCGCTCTGGTGCATCGGCATTCATGGCCCCGCGTTGCTCGCCGGCGTCGTCACGCCGGTCTATCTTTCGTTGCAAGCGATCAACGCGCACGCGTTCGTCGCACATCAACCGCTCCCGCACATCGTCGTCGTCTCGCTCTTTCTCTTTGTCTTTCCCGGCGGTGCCGGCGCGACGCTGCCGCTCGCCGCGTTACTCGCGCTCTCGAAAGTGCCGCGTTTGCGGCGCATCGGCCGCGCGACGCTTCCGTTCGCGCTGATCAATGCGAACGAACCGTTGCTCTTCACGTTGCCGATCGTTGCAAATCCCTTTCTCGCGCTGCCGTTTATCGGCATCCCGATGCTTTTGGCGAGCCTCACCTATGCTGTCGTCGCCGCCGGGTGGGTCGCGCGCGCCGCCTTTTACGTACCCTCTTCGATTCCGGCGCCGATCTCGGTCTATCTCGCCACCTTGGATTGGCGCGCGCCGATCCTCTTGCTCGCGAATCTGCTCGTCGCGACGGCGTTGTGGTTGCCGGCAGTACGCGCCTACGAACGTCACGAAGTCGGGCTACCATGATCGTCGAACTTTGCGAACGTTTCGGCTTTACCGGGGCGCTCGCGCGCGCGGCCGAACGTGCCTGGGAGCGCGTCGGTACGTTGGAATACCCGGCGCAACGAGCGGTCACCATGAACGTGCTGCAGGCCTTTCTTGACGAAGATATCGCCGAGAGCGACCTTGCGGGAAGCAGCGGTTACGGCTACGACGACGCTGCGCGCGCTGCGTACGAATCGCTGCTGCGGCGTATTTTCGGCGCCGAGCGCGCGCTGGCGCGCATCACCATCGCTAGCGGTACGAACGCCATCGCCCTCGCACTACGGGCCTGCGTGCCGCGCGATGGTACGCTTTTTGCCGTCGCCGGGCGCCCCTACGACACGTTGCGCAATGCGATCTACGATGCCCCCGATGCGCTCGCCGTTACGGGTGGTTTTGCCTATCGCGAAATCGCGTTGCTTCCCGATGGAAGCATCGATAGCGATACGCTCGAACGAGAAATGCGCGCCGTCGAACGCGGTGCGATCTTCGTGCAACGTTCGCGCGGCTACGCGAGCCGGCCGAGTCTATCGATCGCCGAACTCGAGCGAGCCTTCGCGGCGATGCGTGCGGTGCGTGACGACCTTCCGATTCTCGTCGATAATTGCTACGGCGAACTCGTGGAAGAGCGCGAGCCGACGCACGTTGGTGCCGATCTCGTCATGGGATCGCTCATCAAGAATCTCGGCGGGGCGTTGGCGCCGACCGGCGGCTATTGCGCGGGGCGCGCGGATCTCGTCGAGCGCATCGCCTCGACGCTCTATGCGCCGGGGCTCGGCGATGCGTTAGGGCCGACGCTTGGTTTCGGGAAAGCCTTTATTCAAGGGCTTTTCCAGGCACCGAGCGTCGTCGCGGAATCTTTACGAACGCTTGATTTTGCGGCCGCGCTCTTCTCGGAGCTCGGCTATCGCGTCGATCCGGCGCCGGGTGCTCGGCGTACCGACATCGTGCAGGCGATCGCGCTGGGCAGCCGCGAACGCGTGCTGCAATTCGCGCGCGGGCTGCAGAGCGTTCTGCCGATCAACGCGCGTTTCCGCCCCGAGCCGGGCGCCGTGCCGGGCTACAGCGATCCGGTCGTGATGTCGGGCGGAGCCTTCGTCTCCGGCGCGACCATCGAACTCTCGTGCGACGCGCCGCTGCGCGAACCGTACGAACTTTATTTGCAGGGCGGCGTCAACGCGATTCACGGTTATCTTGGGGTGCTCGCCGCGGCGCGCGCGACGTTGGAATAGAGGCCCGAGCCCCTCGACGCAGAAGCGAATGAGCCTCCGTGAACATACAAGGCAGCCACGCCCAACAACGGCGCCACGCCCGCGTCGAGATTGCGTTACCGGTGACGCTGATCGTCCCGGGGTTGGAGCTGGTCGTGCCTGCAAATGCGCTCGATTTAGGCGGCGGCGGCATGCGCGTTTCGACGCGCGCCGATCTACCGGCTGGGCAGCACGTTGTTTTGCGTTTTTCGCTTCCGGGTGATGACGGGCGGCAGGTGCTCGTGCGCGGCCGCGTCGTGCTCTCGTTTTACGATGCGACGGCGAAACTCTTCGCTCACGGCATCGCCTTCACGCAATACTCCGCGCAAGACGGAACGGAGATCGCGCGCTACGTGGCTTCCTCTTCGGAACCGCCGAGAAAGCCGTAGAAAAAGAAACGGTTGCCTTCGGCGGTGGTGAGCACGATGCGCGTCTCCTCCACCTCGATATCGGCGATCGTCTTACCGACCAAGTTCTCTAATATCGCCTGCGCCTGCGCAAATTCGGCTTCGCGCAGGGCGTCGGGCTCTACGTCGACCAGCTGCATCAGCTCGTCGATTCTGTCACTCATCGTCACTCTTCTCCAATCATCGGCCCGGCGGCCGGATTTGTTAGGCTACGGTGAAGGGCCGCGTGGTCGGGACGGGGAGCGCGAGGCCCCGAGCGAGAAGCGCCTGCATCAAGAACGATGTTGGTGTTAGAAGTTGTAAGCGGGCCGCTCGACGGCCAACGCTGGGAATTTGAATCCGAAATTACGATCGGTCGCGACGATGCGGCGGCTCAGGCCTGCCTCGCGCTCGACCGCTACGTCTCGCGTGCCCACGCTCGCATTCGG
>JABEUW010000031.1 GCA_013043945.1 Vulcanimicrobiota bacterium
CTCAACGGCGATTTCCGGCGAGGGATGCTCGTTCGCCCTCGAGGGCTACCGCATCGACGGAAGCGTCGTGCCGCTCGACATTACCCTCGTACCACAATTGAGCGGTGACACCATCGTCGGCGTCTACGCGATCCTCCAGGATATTACGCTGCGACTCGACGCTCAGGAGCGCGCGCGCGTCCAGGCGCAACGGCTGCGTGACCTGTATGCAATTGCAAGCGCAGTCGGAGAACCGCTCGCGGGGATCGTCGAGGCGCTCCGCCTTGGATGCCGCGTTTTTGAGGCAGAGATTGGGATCGTCATCGACACGTCGGGGCGCACCCCGAAAATCGAGGCTTCTGCAAACGCAAATGGCCGGGATGAAGATCTCGACCCCACCCTGGCCGCCCTCGCACAACGCATCGTCGCTGCCGGGATCGACGCATCTCCGCTCATTACGCCCGAGGCCCTCGCCGTGCCGATTGAGATAGCAGGCGAGCGCTTCGGGGCGGCGATCTTTTCGGGAATATCAAAAAGCCGAACCTTCACGGAGACCGACGCTGAGTTTCTCGGACTCATCGCAACCTTACTTCAAAGTTTCATCGAACGCGGACGCGTCCGCGTGCACCTTCAGCGAATGGCCTATGTGGACGTGCTCACCGGCCTTCCCAACGCGAGCGGTTTTCGCGATCGGCTTCGCCTGGCAATTGAGGCGGCACCACTGCGCATGCAGCGCGTCGCCGTTCTTTTCTTCGGCCTCGACTGCTTCAAGGATATTAACGAAACCCTCGGACATCGACTCGGCGACCGTCTCCTCCAGGCGCTGGGGACTCGCATCGATGCTCTCTTTTCTAGGGTTGGAATTCTCGCCCGCATGGGAGGCGACGAATTTGCAATCATGGTTCTCGACGCTGGAACGAACGACCGGTTACGCGACCTTGCCGAACAGATTATCGCCGCTGTCGAGGAGCCGTTCTCCATTGACGACTTCGAGCAATTTTTGTCGGCGAGCATCGGCATCGCCGTCTATCCCGAGGACGGAACGGATGGCGATTCTCTCGTAAAAAACGCCGACATTGCAATGTCCCGAGCAAAAGATCGCGGTCGCGGCGGATATTATTTTTATAACGCGACGCTCGAATCACCGATTCTCATGAGGCTCTCGCAGGAACGTCTGTTACGGCGTGCTTTAGAGCGCAATGAATTTCTCGTCTATTATCAACCGCAAATCGATCTCACTGACGGAACGATCGTCGGCCTTGAAGCCTTGGTTCGCTGGAACCATCCCGAAAGTGGCCTCATCGAGCCCGGGCATTTTATACCGAGCGCCGAGATTTCGGGGCTCATCGTTCACTTAGGGCGCTGGGTTCTCGAGACCGCCACCATGCAAGCCGGCGCATGGGTGCGACGGTTCGGGCCCCTTCGCCTCGCCGTCAACCTTTCTGCGCGACAACTGCATCATCGGCACTTGCGCCAAGAGATTCTCGGAGCCTTGGATGCCTCCGGACTCGACCCCGTTCTCCTAGAACTCGAGATCACCGAGAGCGTGGCGATGAGCGACGTCGAGCAAGCAATTGCAATCGTTCGCGAAATGAAAGGAGCGGGCGTGCGCATGGCAATCGATGATTTCGGAACGGGTTACTCGTCGCTCGCGTATTTACGACGATTTGCTTTTGATGTTTTGAAAATCGACGGATCGTTCGTCGACGGAATCGGACACGAGCGAGAAGACGAAACAATCGTAAAGACTCTGGTCGGGATGGCGAACAGTCTGGGTTTAGAGACCGTTGCAGAATGCGTGGAGCGCAACGACCAGGCACTATTTTTACGCGACTACGGATGTCGATTCGCTCAAGGATTTCTTTACGCACCGCCTCTTCCGGCAGCCGAAATTGAAGCACTACTTCAATCCATGCCGAGCTTTCATTTCTAAATGAACGACATGCTTTTCGACGAAGCTTACCTTGAAAATCGTGCACGTACGCGCGAGCTCTTTTCAATTATTGCCCCCGAAGCATATCTTGACTCGCCCATTCCTCTCCGACATCCTTTCGTTTTTTATCATGGTCACTTGCCGGCATTTAGCTTTTTAACCCTCAATCGAGCCGTCTGCGGCGAACGATCGATCGACGAAAAGCTTGAAGAATTGTTTCGCCGCGGAATCGATCCGGAGAGTCGAGCTAAAGCGAACGAACTCTCAATCGAGCGATGGCCGGATCGCCCAACCATCGAACGATTTATCGAAGAATGCGATCGCCGGGTTTTAACGGTTTTGCAGAAAAATGAACGCAGTAATCGTCTTGCAACCTACACTATTCTCGAACACGAAGCCATGCATCACGAAACGTTGACGTATATTGTCCATCAACTACCGTACCACAAAAAACGTCCTTCGCGTTTTTCGCATCGTGACGGCCCCGTTCCTTACAGCGAACCCCTCGCCGTCGCTCGAGGAATCGCGCTACTCGGCGTGCCCGACGAGGACGAGCACTTTTCTTGGGACAACGAGCACGGAGCGCTGGAAATCAAGGTCGATGATTTTTCGATCGATCGATTCAATATTACCAATGGAGAGTGGCTCGAATTCGTCGACGCCGGCGGCCCCGTTCCGATTTTTTGGGAGCATGCCGATCGGCAATGGCGATTGCGAGCCTGCTTCGAAAGCATCTCGCTTCCCCGGTCATGGCCGGTCTACGTAACGCTCGATCAAGCGCAGGCCTTCGCTCGATGGAAAGGCCTCCGGCTGCCGACGGAAGCAGAGTATCACCGCGCGGCGTTCGGTACTCCCTGGGGCGAGACGCGTCGATACCCTTGGGGCGAGGAATCGCCCTCCGCGCGTCATGGCAATTTTGATTTCCGGCGCTACGACCCCGAGCCGGTTTTCGCTTCTCCGGCCGGAGCGAGCGCTTGGGGAGTCGAGAGCCTTGTCGGAAACGGCTGGGAGTGGACGACGACACCCTTTGCTCCCTTTCCCGGCTTCACTCCCCAAACGACCTATCCGCAATACTCCATTGATTTCTTCGACGGTCGGCATTTTGTTCTCAAGGGGGCCTCACCGGTGACGCCGCGTCGTTTGCTCCGCGCAAGTTTTCGCAACTGGTTTTATCCGGATTATCCCTACCTATACGCTTCATTCCGCTGCGTTCGATAAAAGCCCGCGCGAAGAGGCGCTACACCCGGCACGTCTAACTACATCGCTCTATGACTGCACATGAAAAGCGCGTTCCAATTACGGTCGCCGACGGCGACGGCATCGGTCCCGAGATCATGGATGCCACACTGCGAATCATCACCGCGGCAGGCGCTCGCATCGAGATCGAAAAAATCGAAATCGGCGAGGCCGTCTACAGCCGCGGTCTCGACAGTGGTATCGAACCCTCGTCCTGGGACTCCCTGCGGCGAACTCAGGTTTTCCTAAAAGCGCCGATAACCACGCCTCAAGGGGGTGGTTTTAAGAGCCTCAACGTGACCGTTCGCAAGACGTTGGGTATGTATGCAAACGTCCGTCCGTGCGCCTCCCTACATCCCTTCGTCTCGACCAAACACCCAAAGATGAACATCGTGATCGTGCGCGAGAACGAAGAAGACGTCTACGGCGGCATCGAGCATCGACAGACGAATCAGGTCGCTCAATGTTTGAAGCTCATCTCTCGCCCCGCGAGCAAGCGAATCGTTCGATATGCATTCGAATACGCTCGCGCGAATAAGCGAAAGAAAGTTACCTGCTTTACTAAAGACAACATCATGAAAATCACCGACGGTCTCTTCCATCGCACCTTTGAAGAGATCGCTTTGGAGTATCCCGATATCGAACACGAACATTGGATCGTCGATATCGGTGCCGCCAAACTCGCCGATACTCCTGAAGCCTTCGACGTGATCGTGATGCCAAATCTCTACGGCGATATTCTCTCCGACGTCGCCGCGCAGATTACCGGCTCGGTCGGCCTCGCCGGATCGGCGAATATCGGGGACCATTGCTCGATGTTCGAGGCGATTCACGGATCCGCGCCGCGGCGCGCCGGGCAAAACCTGGCGAACCCTTCTGGCTTGCTCCACGGCGCGCTGTTGATGCTGGTGCATATCGGCCAGGGCGAGATCGCAGAACGCGTCCACAACGCATGGCTCACGACCATCGAAGACGGCATTCACACCTACGATATCTACAAGGACGGCGTCTCGAAGGAAAAAGTCGGCACCCGTGAATTCGGCGACGCCGTCATCGCTCGCCTCGGCCGCGAACCGAAGGTTCTTCCTCCTGCTCGTTACGCAGTCGGAGCGGAGATGAATCTCTCGATCCGTCCCGGCGGCGTTCCGCCGAAAAAAGAACACGTCGGGGTCGATATTTTTATCGATCAGCGTGACGGCAACCCCGACGAGATCGCCGCACGCGCGAAGCGAGTCGCTATGGACGGCGTGAAGCTCGTCGTTATCGCCAATCGCGGAAGCAAAGTTTGGCCCGACGGAAACCCCGATACCTTCTGGAGCGATCAGTGGTCGCTCCGATTCGAAGGGAAGCCTTTTGACGGGAAGCGCGTCGCCGATATTATCGCGGCAATGCACGCTGCTGGCTTCGACGTCATCAAAACCGAGGGGCTCTACACCTTCGACGGCGAGCGCGGCTACTCGCTCGCTCAGGGACAGTAGCATCCGCATCGTCAGCCTGCTTCCGAGCGCCACGGAGATTCTCTACGCAATCGGAGCAGGCGACGATCTCGTCGGAGTTACCCACGAGTGCGACTTTCCGCCATCGGCAAGATCGCTCCCGGCGCTCACCGCATCCGCTCTTCCCGAAGAGGGTGACGCCGCGGCAATCGATCGCCACGTCCGCAGCGGAATCCACGAAGGCTCGAGCATCTATGACCTCGATGGCGCGCTATTGGAGCGGCTCGAGCCCGATCTTATCGTTACTCAGGAGCTCTGCGAAGTCTGCGCCGTTTCGTACGATCGCGTCACCTCGGCGGTGCGACGTTTACGCGGCGATCCTCGCGTCGTCGCACTCGAGCCATCTTCATTTACCGAGGTCCTCGATACGATACGAACGCTCGGATCGCTGACCGGCCATGTCGACGAAGCGGAGAGCGTCGTCGCAGATCTTCTGGCGAATGCCGAGGACCTACGCACGCGCGCCCGAGCGAGATTGCCGGAGCCGCCGAGACTGCTCTTTCTCGAATGGAGCGATCCTCCGTTCGCGGCGGGTCATTGGACCCCCGACCTGCTCGAATTACTCGGCCTTCGCTCGACGATCGAATTTCCGCATGCGCCCGCTCGCGCCGTACGTTGGGAGGAGGTTGCCGAGAGCGATCCCGATTGCATCGCCATTGCCCCTTGCGGATTCGACCTTCCCAAAGCTCGCCGCGCCGTTGCCGATCTCGACCGTCATGCGGCATGGCGCGAGCTGCGCGCCGTCCGCGGCGACCGCGTGATCGTCCTCGACGGGAACGCCTATTTCAATCGCCCGGGCGTTCGCCTCGTCGAAGGGACGGAACGACTGCTGGAGGCACTTTCGGCGCTCGGAGATGCGCGGTATCGTCGAGCGTAAGAAGGCGCGCCGTGCGATCGACGTACTCGATTCGTGTGATCGACGCGTGCGAAAAACGCACCGTCATTGCATCGAAGGCCGGCCCTAGCAACTCGGCGAGCAAGGCGTGGAGCGTGCCGGCGTGCGCGACGACGAGGATGCGCCGGTCGTCGTAGGGCGCGATCTCGGCCAACCACGAACCGACGCGTCGCCGAACGTCGGCAAACGTTTCGCCGTCCTGGGGATGGTAGTCGCGAGCCGAGGTAAACGTCGCGCCGCCGACCGAAGGAAACGCATCGGTAATCTCGGCCCACGTTTTTCCCTCCCAGGCCCCGAAATCGAATTCGCGGAGACGCGCGTCGAGCGCGATCGGTATCGGACGTCCGAAAA
>JABEUW010000032.1 GCA_013043945.1 Vulcanimicrobiota bacterium
GGAGGCTGTGGAGTGGGCTTGGGGCGCGGGTGTGTCTTCGCCGGTACGGGGCGCGGCGGGGTGGGTATCGTGGCGCGCCGCGGGGAGTGGTGCCGCGGCTGCGAGCGTGGCGCTCGCGTCAACTCGATGCGTGCGATGCGGGCGAACGAGAGCGTCGCAATGCTTGGGCGCCGCGAGCGAACGGCGACGAGCGAGGGAATGAGGGCGAGAAACACAAGGTGAAGCGCGAGCGAGGCACCGAGGGCCGCGCTCGTCCGTCGCCGTCGGTCCTCGTTGCGTTCGAGCATCATCGAAAGTCCGGCTGGAGCTCCTGCGACATTCGACGGCTTTTCGAGAGAATGCTCCCGGCGGCAGGGGCGGCGCCGGCTTTCGTGGATTCCCTCCCCATGATCGCGACCGATATCGTCCTGTACCAAGCCGAATGGTGCGGCTACTGCGCCCGCGTGCGTGGGGTTATGACCGACCTACTGCTCGACTATCGCGTGGTCAACGTGCCGCGAAACCACGGCGAACGCGTCGTGGTGAAAGAACTCTTCGGGAGAACGGGTATCCCCTCGCTCATCGACGGCGACGTAAAGATCGCCGATGACGACGACGCCATCATCGCGTACTTGCGTAAAACCTACGGAAAATAACGCGGAGCGAACGCGAAGAGAGCGAGACCCGTTAGGGCTCCCACGAGCGTCGCACCAAAATTCACCGCATCGTTGCGAAAGCCGCGCACTCCACGCACGAGTTGCGTAGCGTTGCCGCACGCATGGGGATCGCTCTCGCAGGCTCGCGCGCAGGCCGCACAATAGCGCCGTTCCTGGAGGCTCGCTCCGAGGTACGAATCGGCAAAGGCGCCGACGATTCCGCCGAGGGTTCCGGCGAGGAGTGGTGCGAGCGAAAAGAGTGCCGCACTCGCGGCTACGACGAATGCTCCGGCGATCTCCGCCATAGTTCCCGTCGTCGTGATGCCTCCGGAAAGACCGTCCGCTTCGCGTCGAAGGGTGAGAATCGAGCGCACGTTCGTGCCGAAACGCGTGCCGATCTCCGTCCCCCACGTATCGGCCGATGCCGCCGCGAAGGCTCCGACGAACGCCGCCGCCGCGTATGCGTGTGCCTGCGGAAAAACGAACGCCAGAATACCCGCAACGCCGGCGATGCCTCCATTCGCAACGACCTGCCATTCGTCGCGCGCGCCCTGTTTATCGATATCGCGAAGTCGCTCGGGGTTCGGGTGCGGCAATTTCGATAATGCGACCGACGGCACAAAGAACGCAAAGAGCACGAGCGCTCCGACGAGATGAAAGCCGAGCAAGGTCGCGATGCCGACGAATGCCGCCGCGATCGTACCGCCGCGCGTGAGCGCGCGCGATTTCATTTTTTGGCCGTAAAGAATGTTTCGAAGGCGTCGAGCAATGCGTCGGTCGTCGCGACGTCGGCAACGAGATCGACGTGGAAACCCAACGAGCGCGCCGCTTCGGCGGCGATCGGACCGATCGCCCCGACGATTTTCCTGCGGGCGCTCTCCAGCGCCGCCGCCGCATCGGCGAATTGTTCGATATATCCACGCACCGTCGAGGCGCTCGTGAAGGCGATCATCTCCGCGCGCGCCGCCTTTTCGGCGAAGTGCGGATCGTGCGCGAAGCGCGTGCGATAGGCCGCAACGTCGTCGACCTGCATGCCTTCCGCGGTGAGTGCGCTGGGGAGCACGTCGCGCGCATCCTGGGCTCGATAGAGTAAAATGCGGGATGCCGCCCTCGCGCGATGGAGCAGTTCGGCTGCGAGCTCCTCGGCGACGTACGTTTTCGGTACGAGATCGGCGCGTACGCCGTACTCCGCGAGGCGCTCCGCGGTCTTCGCGCCGATCGCCGCAACGCGAGCGTGGCCGAAGGCGCGCGCATCGCGCCCGAGCAGTTGCAGCCGCGCGAAACAGGCATCGACGCCGTTGCGCGAGGTAAAGAGCACCCACGCATAGCCGTCGAGGCTCTCGATCGCATCGTTCGCCGGGGTCGGATCCTCGGGCGCTTCGATCTCGATGGTCGGCGCGAGGATCGGTTCGATGCCGCGTGCGAGAGCGCGTGCCGCAAGCTCTTCGGACTGCTCGGCGGGACGCGTCAGCAGCAAACGCTTACCGAAGAGCGGCGAGCGGTCGAACCAACGTAGTTCGTCGCGCAACCGCACGACCTCGCCGACGATGAAAATCGCGGGTGCGGCGAGGCCGGCATTCTTTGCCTTCTCGGCAATCGTCGCTAACGTCCCGGTGACGGTTCGTTGCGATGGGCGCGTGCCGTTTTCGATGACCGCGGCCGGCGTCTCCGCCGCCAGCCCGTTCTCGCGGAGGCGCGTTGCAATTTCGGCGAGATTCCCCATCGCCATGAGCAGGACGAGCGTGCGGTGCGGGTCGGCGAGCTTCGCCCAATCCAGCGTGTTTTCGGCCTTGGTCGGATCTTCGTGCCCCGTTGCGACAGTGAAGGCAACGTTGCAATCGCGATGCGTGACCGGTATGCCGGCGTACGCCGGTGCGGCAATCGCCGAACTGATGCCGGGAACGATTTCGAACGGAATCCCCGCGGCATGAAGGCGTTGCGCTTCTTCACCGCCGCGTCCGAAGACCAGCGGATCGCCTCCCTTAAGCCGCACGACGCGTTTGCCTTCGCGCGCGCGCGCGATCATCAGTTCCTCGATCCGCTCCTGCGGCATGGCGTGGTTGCCGCCGCGCTTACCGACGAAGGTGCGTTCGCAGCTCGGCGATGCGAGTGCGATCACGGCATCGGAGGCGAGCGCGTCGTAGAGCAAGACCTCCGCTTCGCGAAGCGCGCGCGCCGCATGAAGCGTGAGCAATCCGGGGTCGCCGGGGCCGGCGCCGATCAGACTAACGAAGCCGGCCATTATGCGCGCCGTCGAGCGAGAACAGTTCGCCGAGCAGGCGCGTGAACGCGAGCGCCTCGCTACGGTCGCTTCCGGCTTTTTCGCGAATCGTCGTGACCGCCGGGTGCAAGAGTTTCGACAGAATCGTCAACGACGAGCCGACGATCAGCATCCGTTCGCGCGGCGTGAGATCGGGGAGGCGCGCGAAGAGCCGCTCGATCTCGGCAGTGCGAATCGCTTCCGCGCGTTCGGTCAAGGCCGCGATCGTCGGCACCGTCGTGCGCGCTTGATACCACGTGCGAAACCGCTCGAGGTATTCGACGATGATCTCTTCGACCTGCGGGATCGCCTGGCGACGGCGCTCCAATCGATCGTCGACGAGAGACTTCAACGTGTCGATATCTAAAAGCGTTACGCCGTCGATATCGGCGATGTCGGGATCGCTATCGCGCGGGACGGCGATATCGAGAATGAGGAGCGGCCGCTCGGGTCGCCGCGACATGGCTTCGGCAACGTCGGCGGTCGTGAGCACGAAGGTGCTCGCCTCGGTGGAACTGATGACGACGTCGGCGGCTTCGAGGATGGAGACGATCTCCCGCAAATCGTGCGCGATTCCCGAGCCGAGCTCGCCGACGAGCTCCTGCGCGCGCGTGTGCGTGCGATTGGCGACCAATAACGTGCCGACGCCGCGGCTGCGCAGGCGCCGCGCGGCGCTGCGCCCCATCGCTCCCGCGCCGATAACGGCGGCGCAGCGATCCTCGAGCGAACCCATCCGCGCTTCGATAGAATCCACCGCGGCGGTCGCCACGCTCGCAGATTCCTCGCCGATCGTCGTTTGCGTGCGCGCGGCCTTTCCCGCGTTCAACGCTTCGCGAAAGAGCTTGTGCATGCTGCTGCCGCAGGCGCCCGCGCGCTGTGCGTGGAGATACGCGCTCTTCACTTGGCCGAGAATCTCCGCCTCGCCGATCAGCATCGAATCGAGGCCAGTGGTCACGCGCAGGAGATGTTCGACCGCCTCGCGCCCCAAGTGCGTGTAGAGATACGATTCGAGATCGAAATCGATGGTACCGTGCCGAAATTGCGTGAGGAAGGTTTTGATCTGTTCGGCGCCGCGTTCGAATTCATCGACTTCGGCATAGATTTCGAGCCGGCCGCAGGTCTGCAACATGACCGCTTCGTTGACCGCATCGTAGCCGTGCAGCATTTGCAGCGCTTCGGTCATGCGCGAGGTTGGGAACGCATGGCTTTCGCGCACGCTTACCGGCGCCGTATGGTGCGAGAGCCCGATACAAAGAACCGGCATCGGCGGCTACTCCGCCTCCATCGAGGCGAGCGCCTCGTCGGCCGCGTGTAGCGTCTGCTCGATTTCGTGCGTCGTATGCGCGGTAGAGAGGAAGCCCGCCTCGAATTGCGAGGGGGCGAGATAGACGCCTCGCTCGGCCATCGCGTGGAAAAAGGCCGCATACGCTTTGGTATCGGCGCGCATCGCGCCATCGAGATCGAAGACGGGTTCGTCGGTAAAGTAAAAACCGAACATCGATCCGGCGTAGCCGCCGGTGAACGGGCGCCCGTGCTTGGCAAAGAGTTCGCGCATACCTTCGATAAACAAACGCGCGAGGATCTCCAAACGTTCGTAGAGCGTTCCATCGTCGCGAACCGCTCGCAGCGTCGCCAAGCCGGCGGCCATCGCAAGCGGATTTCCCGAGAGCGTGCCCGCGTGAAAGATCTTCCCGTCTGGGGTGAGCTGGGCCATAAGATCCGCGCGTCCGCCGAACGCGCCGACCGGTAGGCCGCCGCCGATCACTTTGCCCAGCGTCGTGATATCGGGGCGAATGCCGAGTCGCTCCTGCGCGCCGCCGCGCGCGATGCGAAAACCGGTCATCACTTCGTCGAAGATCAACAACGATCCATGCGCGTCGCAGATCGCTCGTAGGCCCGGCAGAAATTCGGGGCGCGGCGCGATGAAGCCCATATTGCCGACGTAGGGCTCGACGATGATCGCCGCAATCTCTTTGCCGCGCTCGGCGAATGCGGCGCGAACCGCTTCGATATCGTTATAGGGAAGGACGATCGTATCGGCGGCGGTCCCTGCGGTTACACCGGGGGAATTGGGAACCCCAAGCGTGAGCGCGCTCGATCCCGCGGCGATGAGAAACGTGTCGGCAGCGCCATGGTAGCAGCCGGCGAATTTAACGATCTTCTCGCGCCCGGTGACGCCGCGCGCGAGACGCACCGCGCTCATCGTCGCCTCGGTGCCGCTGGAGGTGAAGCGAATGCGCTCGACCGAGGGGAGCATCGATGCGATGGTTTCGGCGAGATCGCTCTCGGCTTCGGTCGGCGTACCGAACGAGCTGCCGCGTGTCGCCGCCTGCGAGATCGCTTTCACGACGGCGGGGTGCGCGTGCCCGAGCAAGAGCGGTCCCCACGAGAGGACGTAATCGATATATTGGTTGCCGTCGAGATCGAAAATATGCGCGCCCGCTCCGCGCTGCATGAAGATCGGGTTTCCGCCGACGGATTTGAAAGCGCGAACCGATGAATTGACGCCACCGGCGATCGTATTGCGCGCGCGCGCGAATGCCGATATCGAACGTTCGTAACTCATCGTGAAGGGTACCGTTCCTGCAATTGCGACCAGTCTGCTTCGGTGTTGACGTTGAGAAAAAGCGCCTCTGGAAACTCGACATACGCGACGCGCATGCTTCCGAGTAACGCTCGAGGCCCCTCATTCGCGTTCGATGCCGCCACGGCCCGCAACGCGGCGCGCCGATCGTAGAGCGCGCAGAGCGGTTCGATCCCGCCGACGTGCTTCGGAACGACCGCTTCGACGCCCGGTGCGCGCCCGGCGAGGAGCCGCTCGGGGACCTCGCGCGTTACTCGGAAGCATGCGCGTCGCGTATGTCGAGTTTCCAGAGGCGCTTTTTCTCA
>JABEUW010000005.1 GCA_013043945.1 Vulcanimicrobiota bacterium
GAGGCGCTTCGCGCTCGCCTGGCTCCGAAGGAGAACGCATAATGGACGCACGCGACATCATCCTCTCGCCGCGCATCACCGAGAAATCGATGGCGAATTCGATCGGACATCAGTACACGTTCGTCGTGCATCCGTCCGCCACGAAGACGCAGATCCGCCTCGCCGTCGAGGAGATCTTCTCGGTGAACGTCGAGAAGATCAACACGATCAACGTGCGCGGGAAATCCCGCAGCTCGGCGCGCCGCGGTATTCGTACCGAAGGCAAGCAGAGCGATTTCAAAAAAGCCGTGGTGACGCTGAAGGCCGGTCAAAAGATCGAGCTCGGCGGCATCAACTACTTCGAGCAGTAACGGAGCCAAGCAATGCCGGTTAAAAAATATAATCCAACGAGCCCGGGCCGCCGCTTCATTACGACGATGGACTTTTCGGAGCTTTCGAAGGTCGCTCCCGAGAAATCGCTCCTCGAAGTTGGGAAGAAGCATGCGGGCCGCAATAATAACGGTCATATTACCGTCCGCCATCAGGGCGGCGGCACGCGCCGTCAATATCGCTTGATCGATTTCAAGCGTACGAAGGACGCTATCCCCGCGAAGGTCGCGACGATCGAGTACGATCCGAATCGTTCGGCGCGTATCGCGTTAGTCAAGTACCGCGACGGTGAGAAGCGCTACGTCCTCGCGCCGTTGGGCCTGAAGGTCGGCGACGTCATCGAATCGGGAGCCGCTGCGGATATCAAGGTCGGCAACGCATTGCCGATCGCGAATATTCCGGTCGGTACCGTCATCCACAACATCGAATTGCGTCCGGGGCAGGGTGGACGATTGGTCCGCAGCGCCGGCGTCAGCGCCCAGCTCATGGCCAAGGAAGGCGAGTACGCCCAGGTGCGTATGCCTTCGGGCGAAGTGCGCAAGATTCTGGTCGTTTGTCGCGCGACGATCGGTCAGCTCGGCAACATCGAGCACGAAAACCAGGTGATCGGCAAAGCCGGTCGTTCGCGGCACATGGGCAAGCGGCCCAGCGTTCGCGGTATCGCCATGAACCCGGTCGACCATCCGCACGGCGGTGGCGAAGCTCGTTCGACCTCCGGGCGTCCTCCGACGACTCCGTGGGGCCAAATGACGATGGGTAAGAAGACGCGGCGCAACAAGCGTACCGCGAAGATGATCGTTCGGAAGCGGAAGGCATAACAGATGGGACGTTCGTTAAAGAAGGGTCCGTTCGTTGCGGACCATCTCCTCGCCAAAGTCGAGCAGCTCAATCAGACGCGCGAGAAGCGCGTCGTGAAGACCTGGAGCCGCGCCTCGACGATCGTTCCGACGATGGTCGGGCATACGATCGGCGTCCATAACGGCAAAGCGCACGTGCCCGTGTACGTAACCGAAAACATGGTCGGCCACAAACTCGGCGAATTCGCTCCGACGCGCCACTTCAAAGGGCACGGCGGCGATAAGGCAGGTGTGAAGTGAGTCAGGATACGCAAGCACGCACCGAAGCCGTCGCGCACCTGCGCTTCGTTCGCATGGCGCCGCGGAAGCTCCGTCGCGTTGCCGATGCCATTCGCGGCATGAGCGTCAGCGAAGCCTTGGCTACGTTGAAATTCGCGGGCGTCTTCGCCGCCGAGCCTATTGAAAAGCTCGTGCGTAGCGCGGTCGCGAACGCCGGAAACAATCACAGCATGAACACCGACGAGTTGTACATCGCCCGTATTACGGTCGATGGCGGCCCGGGCGGGCGTTTCACCAAGCGTCTCGACCCGCGCGCTCAAGGGCGTGCGTATTTCAAGCGCAAACGCCTCTCGCACGTCACCGTGGTCGTGAGCGAGAGCAAACCGCAGAAGGCACGCTTCAAGCGTCCCGGCGCGTCGGTCGCATTGCCGAAGGCAACGCGTCGCCCCGCTCCTGCGAAAACGACCGCGACTGCAAAGGCAACGGAGTAACGATGGGGCAGAAGATTCATCCGGTCGGAATGCGACTGGGCATCACGCGCACCTGGGACAGCCGGTGGTTCGAGAAGAAGCACTATATCGACTGGCTACACGAGGACGTCGCGATTCGCAAGTTCTTCGAGAAGAATTGGCAGCGTAAAGCCTCGATCAGCAAGATCGAAGTCGAACGCCGTTCCAATCAGGCGCGCGTCATCGTCAATACCGCCAAGCCCGGTATCATCATCGGCAAGCGCGGCGTCGGTATCGAAGAGATCCGTAAAGATCTCGAGAAGCTGACCGGGAAAGCGGTCGCCGTCAACGTGATGGAGATTAAGGTTCCCGAGCTCGACGCTCGCTTAGTCGGCCAGAATATCGTCGACCAGCTCGAGAAGCGTATTGCGTTTCGTCGTGCGATCAAACAGGCGATCATGCGGACGATGAAGGCTGGGGCGCGCGGCGTCAAGGTCCAGGTTTCGGGGCGGCTCGGCGGCGCGGAGATCGCGCGTACCGAACGCAGCTCCGACGGTAAGGTGCCGTTGCATACGCTGCGGGCCGATATCGATTACGCAAACGTCGAAGCGTTCACGACCTTTGGCCGCATCGGCGTGAAGGTGTGGATCTATCGCGGAGAGGTTCTCCCCGACGGAACGCGCAGCGGACCTACGCGTGGCGAGCGTTCTGGCCGGGATCGCGGGCCGCGTGCCGGCGCGCGATCCGGTGCCCCCGGTCGTCCGCCGCGCCCGGCAACGCGTCCGCTCGGAGTTCCCGATACCGCCGAGAGCATCGTCGTTGCGGCCGATCCGGTCGTCGTCGAAACCGCCGCTCCCGATATGGAGGCAACGCAGTAGAGATGTTAACGCCTAAACGAGTGAAATGGCGCAAAGTGCAGCGCGGTCGCATGACCGGGCGCGCCATGCGCGGCAACTCCCTGACGTTCGGCGAGTTCGGACTGCAGGCGCTCGAGCCGTGCTGGATGACCAACCGCCAGATCGAGGCCGCCCGTATCGCCATGACGCGCCACATCAAGCGCGGCGGTAAAGTCTGGATCAAAGTGTTCCCGGATAAGCCCGCAACCAAGAAGCCTGCCGAAGTGCGCATGGGTTCGGGTAAGGGTAATCCCGAGTTTTGGGTCGCCGTGGTGCGGCCGGGTCGGGTATTATTCGAACTCTCCGGCGTCGCGCCGGATATCGCGCGCGAAGCGTTGCGGTTGGCTGCTTCAAAGCTGCCGATCGGAACCAAAGTCGTCGCGCGTGAGGAGGAGACGGCGTGAAGCACGGTGATTTGAGCGAGTTCCGTAACCTGACGGTTGCTGAATTACAGCAGAAGGCCCGCGAGACTAAAGGTGAGATGTTCAACCTTCGTTTCGCTTTGCGTACCGGTCACTTGAGCGATTTCAGCAAAATTCGTGCGATGCGTCGGACGTACGCGCGCATTCAGACCGTCATCTCCGAGAAGCGGATGGCCGAGGAGCAGCATGGAGCA
>JABEUW010000006.1 GCA_013043945.1 Vulcanimicrobiota bacterium
CCGATGCTGATGGCGAACGCCGGCCCGGCGCAGATCTCGATGCGCCACGGTTTTCGCGGTCAGATTTTTTCGGTCGCGAGTGCCTGCGCGAGCGCGAACGATGCGATGGCGATTGCCTTTCGCAGCGTTGCGAACGGTGAGGCGATCGCGGTAGTGACCGGCGGCAGCGAAGCGTGCGTCTCGCCGTTGGCGATCGGCGGCTTCTGTTCGATGAAGGCGATGTCGACGCGTAACGACGAGCCGACGAAGGCCTCGCGCCCCTTCGATAAGGATCGCGACGGTTTTGTTTTGGGCGAGGGCTCCGGCGTCTTGATTTTCGAGGAGTACGAACACGCGCGGGCGCGCGATGCGCGCATCTACTGCGAGGTGCTCGGCTACGGCGAATCGGCGGATGCCTACAATCTCGTTGCCGTCGATCCCGACGGTCGCGGCGTGAAGCTCGCCTTCGAACGAGCGCTCGCGCAGGCCGGAATCACGCGCGACCAGGTCGACTACATCAACGCTCACGGAACCGCGACCCCGATTGGCGACCCGGCGGAATCGAAGGCGATCGAAGAGAGCTTCGGCGAGCACGCCGCCAAAATCGCCGTGAGTTCGACGAAATCGATGCACGGCCACGCGCTTGGCGCCGCCGGCGGAATCGAGGGCGTCGCCACGGTGCTCGCAGTCGCAAACGATCTGGTGCCGCCGACGATCAATTACGAGCACCCCGATCCCGAGTGTCGGCTCGACTACGTTCCTAACGTCGCACGCAAAATGACGGTCGACGTCGCGTTCTCCAACTCGTTCGGCTTCGGCGGCCACAACAGCGTGTTGGTCTTCGGCAAACTCCGGTAACAAACGATGGCCGGTGAGGCGCGGCGCCGCCGCGTGCGCGCGTGGTTGCGCTTGGCGGGCGTTCGCACCGTCGGGAAACTCGAGCATATCGAACTCGCCTTGCGCCACGGATCGTTCGCGCGCGAACGCGGTGGTGAAAGCAACGAGCGCCTGGAGTTTCTCGGCGACTCGGTGCTCGGATTCATCGTTGCAACCTGGCTCTACGAAACCTTCCCGACGCTAACCGAGGGCGAACTGACGCTGCGCAAGGCGCGCATCGTGAAGGACGAGGCGCTCGCGGTCAGCGCGGCGCGGCTGGGCTTCGACGACGCGATCGAGTTGGGTGTCGGCATGCGCAACGCCGGCGGTACGGAGAACGCCTCGATTCTCGCCAATACCTTCGAGGCGTTTGTCGCCGCGCTCTATCTCCAGTTCGGTATCGAGGCGGCGCGCAAATTCGTGCTCGACCAGCACGTCGCTCGCGTCGATCTCGACCCGCTCGCACTCGTCGATCCGAAGACGCGCCTGCAGCAATATACGCAGGCGCACGCACTGGGCTTGCCCTCGTACGACGACCGCGGCGAAGGGACGCCGCAGCGCCCGGCCTTCACCTCGACGGTCTGCATCGACGGGCGCCCCCTGGGAAGTGGGAGCGGGGCGTCGAAACGAGCAGCCCAGCAAGCGGCTGCAATAGCCGCGCTTCGCACGCTTGAAAGCGCTTCGGGCGCGCAAGGAATCTCGTGAAACTCAGGAAGATCAAGGCGTTTGGTTTCAAGACGTTTGCCGATGCAATAACGCTCGATTTTGCGGGCGGTATTACCGGCATCGTCGGGCCCAACGGCTCCGGGAAATCGAATATCGTCGACGCCTTCCGTTGGGTGTTGGGCGAGACCAGCACGCGGAGCCTTCGTTCCGACAAGCTCGAGGGCGTTATTTTTGCGGGCACTGACAAACGCAAGCCGCTCGGGCTCGCCGAGGTCTCGCTGACCTTCGATAATACCGACGGCCGCCTCGCGACCGACTTTCGCGAAGTCGAGATCACGCGCCGCACCTATCGTGCCGGCGAGAGCGAGTATTTCATCAATCGCTCGCAGGTGCGTCTGCGCGATATTCACGATCTCCTGATGGGAACGGGGCTTGGGCCGGGCTCCTATTCGATCGTCTCGCAGGGGCAGATCGATGCGATCCTCACGAGCAAACCCGCCGAACGGCGCGCGCTCTTTGAAGAGACGGCAGGCATCAATAAATTTCTCGCACGCAAGAACGAATCGTTACGTCAACTCGAGAAGACCGAACAGAATGCGATTCGCATCAACGATTTAGTCGCCGAGATCGAGAAGCGCATTCCGGAGCTCGAAACGCAAGTGCGCCGTGCGAAGCGCTACCGCAAGGTGCAAGCGCGCGTTCGCGACCTCGAGATTCTTTCGTATCTTCGCGCGAGCGCGTCGCGCCGCGAAGAGCGCGCGCGCCTCGCCGATGAGAGCGCGCGGGTCGAAGAGCGCCGCGGTAATGCCGCGGCGAGCGCGGCAAGCCTCGGCGGGCTCTTTTCGGAGGTGCGCAATCGGCTCTATCAGGCCGACCTCGCCCTGGAAGACCTGCGCGTCAACGCACAGGACCGCAGAGCCGAACTCGCGCGCGTCGAAGCGGAGTACGCCGCGGCGCTCGCTCGGCGCGAAGCGCTCGAGGCGCAGAATACGCAGACCTCCGCCGACGTCGAGCGCGTGGTACGCGAGCGGGAAGAACTTGGAGCGACGATCGAACGCTTGGAGCGCGAGATCGAACCACTGGTTATC
>JABEUW010000033.1 GCA_013043945.1 Vulcanimicrobiota bacterium
ATTATCGCTGAACCTTCTCATCGTTTTAGCCGTTATAGGTAGTAGAGTCGGAGGACTCAGAAGGAAAGGGGGGACCGACAAATGTCCGGAGTCATGGTTTTCACCAGCTTGGCAGAAGCGCTGCGCGCAGGTTACCAAGTGTACGAACGCACGAATGAAGGGTATTTGGTTCGGACCCGAACCGATGCGGGTTGGGCACTCGCACTGGTGAACTGCAAACCGTAGTCTCTTTTCGAATCACGAACGTCTCCTTCAACGAAACGTAGCAGCAAGCGAAGAGGCCGCCGGATCAGTCCGGCGGCCTCTTCGTATTCTTCGCTCTAGCGACGGTTCGGTGGCTTCGGGGGCTCGTCGAGCCCGGGGGTCGCGCCGGGGCGCCAGCCCCACGGCGAACCGGACTGCCGCGGCGGGGGAGCGTTCGGCGGCATCCCGCTCGGAGGAACCGGCCCCGGTGGCGGCATCGTGTAGCCGCGCCCGACACCGAAGTTCCCGATCTGCGCCCCCGAAAGCACCGCGCCGGTCACTTGAGCGAGCCCGATAAAGAGCGGCACGAGACCGCCGATGAGCCAGGGCCCCGGTGAGATCGTTCCGTGGTGGTAGCCGATAAAGGAGAGGCCAACCACGATCGCCACGCCGATGAAGGTGGTCGTGATGCCTCGCTGGAGCCGCGCATTTGCGTAAAATTGGAAGGCGGACTCTCCGACCGCCGTCGGCGGTACCCCCATTTTCGCGGCCATTTTCATCGCCCGATAGGTGTCGCGGGGGTCGGCATCGACCGGAAAGCCCTGTTGGATCATCGCAATCCGCTCCTGATGTTTGAGCACGCGATGGACCATGATGGCTATGATCGGAAGCCCGAAGATAAAGAACGCAAAGGCCACATTGGCGTTGTCACTCATACCGGAACTCCTTGCTTTGGGTCGTCACACCCCACATACGTCCGAGGCTCGCTCCAGGTTTCAACGCCGCCCGGCGAAACAATCCTCGCTGCGAGCGCGTAGAGGAAGCATGTCAGCGATGGCGGTGGAGGTAGCGATCGAAGCCGAGCAGCCACGAACGAGCGATACCGAGTTGGTCGGGCGCGCCCTCGCCGGCGATCCGGCTGCATTCACGACGCTTGTGGAACGGTACGAGCGTTCGCTCTATACGCTCGCCGTGCGAACGTTACGCGACCGCGAGGAGGCACGCGACGCCACCCAAGAGGCGTTCGTGAAAGCCTACCGCTCGCTGCGCACCTTTCGCCCGGAGGCGAAGTTTTCGACCTGGATCTTCTCGATCTGCTATCACGCCTGCTGCGATCGTCTCAAACGCTCGCGCCGCTACTCGGGCGAAGAGATCCCCGAACGCGCCGATAGCGCGCCGGGCCCCGAAGCGCAGGCGATCGCCAACGACGACGCCGGGCGGCTGCGCGCGGCAATCGAGGCACTCCCGGAAAAATATCGCAGCGTCATTACCTTGTATCACCTCCAGGGAAAGCAGTACGATGAGATCGCCTCGGTGCTGGGGGTGCCGCTCGGAACCGTCAAGACCCATCTCTTTCGCGCCAAAGAGCAACTGCGGCAGATCCTCGCCGCATCGGAGAACCGCCCATGAACGACCGAACCGACGACGAACTCGACCGCCTTCTCGCAGCGCTTCCGCTCGAGGAGCCGCCGGCGGATCTGCGCGCCTCGATTCTGGCAGCGACGGTGCAGCACGTTCCGGCCGAGCCGGTCGACCCGTGGGAGGCGAGCGCCTGGGGCGTTCTCCTCGCACTCGCACTCTGGTTCGTTACTCATGGCTCGGCGTTCGCTGGTGGCGTCGCATTGCTCGAGCGCGGCGCCTTTGCGCTCGCTCAGCCGGCGACGCTGCTTTGGCTCACCGTCGGTCTCGCCGTCGCCTTCGCCCTCTCCGCCGCACCGGATTTCTCAGCGGGGTTTAACCTCGCGCGCAAGGGGCACTAGACCCGCGGCGGGTAGAACCGCCCCATGGACGCTACCGTGAAGCAGCGGCGCATCGTCGTCGTCGAGGACGACGCGGCGATCGCGCGCGTACTCCAGCTCGAACTCCAGCATGAAGGCTACCACGTTGAACTCGCGCAGAACGGCGTCGAAGGGCTCGAGCTCGCGCTCAAAGAGCCCGACCTCGTCATTCTCGATCTCATGCTGCCGCGCATGGACGGGATGGAAGTCTGCCGACGCATTCGCGCGAAGAGCCGCGTACCGATTATCATGCTGACGGCGAAGGATCGCGTACACGATCGCGTCGCCGGGCTCGATATCGGTGCGAACGACTACCTTACGAAGCCCTTTGCCACCGAAGAGTTGCTCGCACGCGTGCGCGCGCAGTTGCGCGAACGCGCACCGCAGGATCGCTCGATCGTTTATAAAGACGTGGTCATGGATCGCGATCGCCACGAGGTGCGCCGCGGCGGCAAAGAGATCGCGCTGACGGCGAAAGAGTATGCGCTACTGGAGTATCTCTTGCTCCACCGGAACAAGGTCCATACGCGCGACGAGCTCTTCAATGGCGTCTGGGGTAGCGATTTTCTCGGCGATTCGAACCTCATCGACGTCTACGTCCGCTACTTGCGCGGCAAACTCGAAGAAGGCTTCGACGAAAAACTCATCTCCACGGTGCGCGGCATCGGCTACACCATCAAGGATTAGCGGCGTGCGCTCGAACGCCGGCGCGGCATGCACTCGCTAAAGTGGCGCGTCGCCGCCTGGTACGCCGGCCTCCTGATCGTCGTGCTCCTCCTCGTAAGCGCGGTCGTCGGCATGCGGTTACAATCGATCTTGTACGCGCAGGCGCGTTCGCGCGTCACGGCGACGATGGCGGAGATTGCCTCCTCGGTGCAGGCAAGCGAAGAGCCCTTCTCGCTGGGCTTCGGCGGCTCCGATGCCTACGCGCTGCTCACCGACAGCAATAACCTCACGAGTTGGTCCTCGCCGACCACCTTCATACAAATAGATTCGAGCAACGGCTATCCGTTGGCGAAGAGTAGCAACCTCGGCGGAACGACGATTCCGAAAGCGCTCGGACTCGACACACGCACGCCGATTGCGCGCCGTCAGATCGCTTTGCCGATCGGTACGCTGCTCGTCGAAGATCGCTATTTCGTCCTCGGCTCGCGCCGGGTGGTCGTACACGTCGCCGAGCGCATCGACGCACTCGAACGAAGCATCGCACAGACGCGTGAAAGCATCGCGCTCGCGGTGATTGCAGCGATGCTCGCCATCGTCGCGCTTTCGTGGTGGCTCGCCGGGCGCGCATTCGACCCACTCGAAAGGCTCGCACAAGCGATGCGCGAGATCGGCTCCGAACGGCTCGACCGTCGCTTAAACTGGGGAAAGCGCGACGATGAAATCGGCCGGCTCGCCGAAAGCTTCGACGACCTCCTCGCGCGCCTTCAAGAAGCGTTCGCGCGCGAGCGACAGTTTATAAGCGATGCATCGCACGAGTTACGCACTCCGCTCACCTCGATCAATGCCAACGCGCAGATGCTTCTGCGTTGGGGCGACCGCGATCCCGCGATTCTGCGCGAGAGCCTCGAAACGATCGTCGCCGAGAGCGCGCAGCTCTCGCAGATGGTCGGCGGTATGCTGTTGCTCGCGAAAGCCGATCGCGGCGACGAGATCCCGATGGAGCCGCTCGCACTCGGCGCGCTCGCCGCCGAGGCGGTCAACGGCGAACGTGCATCGGCTGCGAGCAAAGGGCTCGATCTTCGGCTCGACGCCGAGAATGGCGTCTTCGTGATGGGTGAAGGACATCTGCTGCGCCAAGCGATCGCCAACCTCATCGAGAACGCGGTTAAATTCACGGCGCAGGGCTCGGTAGAGGTGCGCGTACGCTCGCTCGGCGAGCGTGCGATCGTCGAAGTTATCGATAGCGGCACCGGTATACCCGACCGACAACGCGCGCAGATCTTCGAGCGCTTTTATCGCGGCGATAGCGCGCACGCGCGAGCGATTCCCGGGACCGGGCTCGGGCTCGCGATCGTCCGCTCGATCGCTCGCGTCCATCGTGGTGAGGTCCGCGCCGAGGGCGCGCCGGGCGGTGGGGCGCTGCTACGCATTACTCTGCCTCGCCTCGCCGAAGAGTTCACCGATCCCTCATGACGCGCGGAGCCCCTCCGCGCTACGCTGGGAGGACGATGAAGGCGTTCCTGAGGTGGGCGGCGGCAGCGATGCTCGCTGCGACGCTCTCGGTTGCCGCGTCGGCACGCGCGCGCGCCGACGATATCGCCGTGGGGGCATCCCCGGTCGTGAGCGTGCAATTGAAGTATGGATATCTGCGCATCGTCACCTGGAATCGCCCCGACATCGAAGTCGAGACCGCCGGGCATATCGGCTGGCAGCATTTCGACGCCGCGAGCGTGCGCGGACATATTCCGCACGATATCACCCTCTGGGCGCAGCACGTTTCAAACTCACACGGTAGCTTCGACTTGCCGGCGGAGCAGTTCGTCCTGCCGACGCTTCCGCCGGGCAATCACGAGGCGGTCGTAATTCGCGGCGGCGGGGCGACGGTGATCCACCTCCCTGCATCGACGCAGATGCTCGCGGTGCGCATCGCCGGCGGCGGAGTCGTGCGCATCGAGGGATATCACGGAGCGGCCTTTGCCGCGCTCGTCCATCAGGGAGCGATCGCGCTGGAAAACGTGCGCTCCAGCGGCGTCGCGCAGGTTGGGCGCGGTCCGATCTTCGCGGAGAACTCCTCGTTTGGCCGTTTACGCGCGCGCAACGCCGTCGGAAACATCTTCTTCAGCAACGTAACGGCGACCCAGATCGATGTCGGCACTGTCGGGGGCTCGATCGTCGCCGAGAACATGCACTTTCGCACCGGGCTCGCACGCTTTCAATCGCAGCGTGGGAACGTCGTCCTCGGCGTCAGCGGTGGCGCACAGATCGATGCCCAGGGGCGTGGAGCGAATGCGGTAGCGACGAGTTTCCGCGAAGCGCATACGTTGTCGCGATCCGGAAGCGGCGCGCGCGCGATCCTCGGCGGAGGTGGCCCGATCGTCACCGCGCTCAGCCCGCGCGGCCGCGTCGTGCTCTTCGACGGCTCGATCGCCTCGCACCCACGCCTCTCGCGACGGATTCCCGCGATCGCCCGCGCCTTCCATCAAGTGCGCGCGCGCATGGCGAAGCTGCCGAAGCGGCGCCCGCAGGGAGGGCACGTACGGGCGTTCCGTCGGTTCCCGCCCCCGCGTCGGCCGCCGCCGCGACGGCCGATACGAGTGCGCGTTCGCCGCCGCGGGCCGCCTGCGCTATAGCAAAAATTTCCGCAGCATCGCGACGTCGAGTTTGAAATCGTGCTGCGGGAGCAGCGCTTCTCGGTGGTAACTGCATGCCTCGAAGAACTGCTCCGCCTCGCCCCCGGCGAGCACGCCGATCGTTATCTTGTGGCAGTTGTAGTAATTCGCGATATCGTCGAGTTCGAGCAATAATGCGCGCCCGATTCCGCGCCGCCGAAACTGTGGATCGACGACGATGCGTTCGACGTGCCCGAGCGATGCCGCGATGCGCAATCGCGCCGTCCCGACGATGCGATCTTCCTCGAGCGCGAGAAGATCGACGACTTGCTCGTGCCACACGACCGTAAACGCCCACGCAGTCTTGAGCGCGGCGCGGGCGTGCTCGCGATAGAACGCGTCGGGGCGCTCGTCGGCGACGCGAACGATCTCAGCCACGGACCGCTGCGACCTGCGTTGCCAGATCGATTTCGAGCCCGTCGTACGCCGCGATCGCACGGAGCCCGAGCTCGTCCTCAATCTGCTGCGCGAGGCGCGCGGGGTGCTGCTCGAGCATCTTCGTACCAAAGTGCTGAAAGATCACCAGGCGCGGGCGCACGATCTCGACGATCGCACGGGCCTGCGGCCAGGTGAGGTGATCGACCTGCATCGCATCCTCGAAGCGCAGCACGTTGACGATCATCGCGTCGGGGCGATGCGCCGCATAGTCGGCGGCGATCGCTTCGTCGAAGCGCCCGCAGGGCAAGTAGGCAACGCGGAGACCGCGATATTCGAAGTGCACGCCAAGCGTCTGCACCGCGTGGTGGTGGAGCGGCGACGTCTCAACCGTTACCTCGCCGACGCGATATCCCGCGCTCGACGGCTCGAGCACTTCGCAGCGTTCGACGAACGCGGCAGCGTACGGCTGCAGGAGCGAGTCTCCCTCGAAGGCATCGCGCGGTGCGAAGAGCGCTCCGCGCCGGCGAAAACCACCCGCGGTCATCGCCTCGATCATCGCATTGATATCGCCCGCGTGGTCGAGATGCTTGTGCGAAAGGATGATGGCATCGAGCTCGCGTGGATTGAGCGGAGGAACGTGCGAGAGCGCACGCACCAAGGCACCGGGGCCGGGATCGAGCTGTACTTGTGTCGCGCCGAAGTGGAACCACATTCCACCGGAGGCGCGCAACTGCCGCGCCACGACGAAACGCGCGCCGCCGCTACCCAGGAAAAGAACGCGGGCATCGGTGGCCACGATAGGGTTGCTTTTTATGCGCCGATCGCCGAGGAGATCGCGTCGGTTTTCGCGCCGTTATAGAGTTCGAAGAACGATCCGAGGTGCGAGCGATACTGTTCGAGCGCCTCGTTCCATAACGCGAGCGTCGAGCGTCCGGTCACGGTAATTTGGTAGACGCGCCGCGCCGGGCCACACTCCCGCGAGTCCCACCATGACGAAATATAGCCATCTCGTTCGAGGCGACGGAGCGCCCGATAGAGCGAACTGGGATCGGTGCTGACATCGAAGCGTTCGCGGAGCGTTTTCATAATTTCGTACCCGTGTAGGTCGCTGTGGTTGAGCATGACGAGCAGCCACGCGAGCATGAAGTTCTTCGGCATACCGCGGGGCGGCAAGCCACTCTCCCGGCCGAGCACCGGAACGACGGCATTCTCATCGCGTAGGTACAAAAAACCACCTCCGCCCGCTCGCACGGGCGACCTCCGACGGGTTCTGTGA
>JABEUW010000034.1 GCA_013043945.1 Vulcanimicrobiota bacterium
GGGCATCGCCGCCCCTCGTCCGTAGCCTATGGGGGTGCAACTCCGTTCTCTCATCGCGGCGGCATTGGCCGCCGTTTTGCTGGGCGCCGCGCCCGCTACCACCCGCCTCTATAGCGCCCCCGCCGGAAATCGTCCGGCGGGCATTCCGCATCCCGACCTGCCGTATGTGGCGATTCTCCCGAGCGGGCGCATCGTCGCTCCCGTCGGGAGGAGCATCGCCATCGGCGCGAACGTTAACGCGCTCGCGTTGATTCCCGGAGGACGCTTTGCGGTCGTCGGCGGGAGCGCCGCGAGCGGCGGCACCCTGCTGCGAACGATCGATACGCGCACGATGCAGATCGTCGCGCGGGTCACCAATGCCGGCTCGCGGAGCGAAGCGATCGGCGGGCTTATCGCCCTCCACGACCCCGCAATGCCCGCCCGAACGATTCTCGTCGCCTCGGAGGCACGGGCCGGCAAGATCGCCATCTTCGCGGTCGGGAGCGAGGGTACGCTGGCACAGCTCCACCCCGGGATCTCGCTTCCGGGAGGTGACCCCGAGCCGATGCACCTCGCACTCGCGGAGTCGGGGCACCTCCTATTGGTCGCCGACGATCGTAATGGACGGGTCGATACGATCGATCTCGCGACGCGCAGGCCGATCGCCTCGATGAGCGTCGGCGCGCTTCCGAGCGGTCTCGCCGCCTTCGGTCCGCGTATTTTTGCCGCCGGCGCAGCGGCGGATGCCTCGAATCTCGCCATCCGTTCGCTCGATTCCTCGGCCGTGAGCTCCGAGAACATTCCGCTCGATGCTCCGCTCGATGGCGCGACGACGATCGGCGGCGTCGATCCCGAGTCGGTCGCAATCGAGCCCGGAGGGCGCTTTGCCTACGTGACCCTTGCCGGCGTCGACCGTGTCGTCGCAGTGGCCCTCGATGCCTCGCCGCGCGTTGTCGACGGCATCGACCTGCGCCTCTTCGCGAATGCACCCTACGGCACGATGCCCACGGCGATGGTGCCCTCGATGACCGGCCGCGAACTCTTCGTCGCCCTCTCGGGCCTCAACGCCGTCGCCGTACTCGATGCGAGCACTCCAGGCGTATTGCATCGGCTAGGACTCATTCCCACGGGCGCGCGTCCGGTCGCACTCTCGCTGGCACCGAACGACAAGGTGCTCTTCGTTGCGAATGCGGAGGGCAATGGAGTGAACGCAACGCTCGAACGGATCGCGCTGACAAAAATTCCGCTGGAACGGACGACGCTCTCCGCATTGCGCTATGCGCGCGTCTCGCATCTCGTACGCGGAAACGCGCTCGTTCCACCGCTGCGCTCGGGGCGTAAGAGCGATGCGATCTCTCACGTCGTCGATATCTCCCTCGGTCCCACCTATTTTAATTCAACGCCGAATCTACGCGCGCTCGCCAATGAGTTTGCCGTGGTCGGCGATTACTATGCCGACGCTCCGACCAGCGAACTCGGATCGCAACTCACGTACTCGGGGACGATCTCGCCCTCCGCGTGGTTGCTCGATACCTTCCGTGGCCGGCGTGCCGTTGAAGCGATGCCGCCCGATCTCTACCCGCGCAGCGGGTATATCGTCAACGCACTCGCGCGGGCCGGAATGAGCTATCGGGTCTACGGAGCGATGCTGCCCGAGGGTCCGTTGGCGATCGGTATTCCGCTGTTGCACGTGCTCCACGGGGCGGTCGGGTACTCTCCGAAGGCAGGCGAACGTGCGAGCGATCGAGCGTTGGCAACGGCATTCGTCGCACAGTATTCGCGCGAAGCGGCGAGCGGCAATATCCCCGCATACCAAGCGATAGAACTCTCGTCGAATAACCCGCTCGTGCAGGATCGTGCGCTCGGAAGAATCGTTGAAGCGATCGTCAAGAGCGAGGCTTGGGGATCGACGGCGATCTTCATCTCCCCGCGGCAAGCGATCGGCGCGACGACTGCCGACCCCAAGCACAGCTTCGCGGTGATCGTATCGCCGTACGCCCGGCGCGGATTTCTCGGGCACGCACACGCAAGCACGGCGAGTGTATTGAAAACCGAGGAAGAGATCCTCGGGCTTCCGGCACTATCGTTAGGAGATCTTTTGGCCTCCGACCTCGCCAATTATTTTACGCCGACTCTCGATTTATCCGTACCTAATATTAGAACGAACGAAAGGATGCAGCGATGAGCGGTAACGTTCAACTTCACTACGGGCCTCGATTGATCGGTTCGCCGACCGGCATGCTGCGTCGCGCGGCGTTGGTGAGGCCGAGTGCCGCCATCGAACGTGCCGTTCCTCTGCCTTCGGAGCCCTCGGCGATCTATGCGCGCGCGCTCGAACAACACGAAAACCTGCGAAAGCTGCTCGTTTCCTTCGGCGTCGAAATCATCGAAATTGCCGGATCGGCGCTCGACCCGCTGGAGAGCGCCGTGGCGCAGAGCGCTGTTTGCCTCGAAGATGGCGTTGCGATCATGCGCCCGAGCGTCATGGAACGACGCGCCGCGGTCGACCGAACGCGCGCGGCATTCGCTCGCGAGGAGATTCCAATCGCCGGGCACATCGCCGCCCCGGCATTCTTTAGCGGCGACGATGTCATGTTGCTTGGGTCGCGTGCTTTTCTCGGCGTGGGCGCACTGAGCAACGAACTCGGGCGTCGCGGAATGACGTCCTTACTCACGGCACACGGCTATCGTTGTACGCAGGTCGAAATCGCTCGCAAGAGCCTATCGCTGCGTTCGGTTGTCGCGCCGATCGACGCCAATACGGTTGCCTTCGTCGACGATGCCGTCGATGCAACGGCATTTTCCGATCTCCAACGTATCGTGCTGCCGCGGGGTGAGGAGCGAGCGGCCGGCTTGATGCTTCTCAACGAACGGCACGCCCTCGTCGACCTGCGCTATCGTGAGTCGTTGCGAATACTGAGCCGGGCCGGCGTCAGCCTAGAATGCTTTGATTGCTATGAATTCACGAAGATCGGCATGACCCCGTCGTCGTTGATTTTGGCGGTCGCACGGTCGTGAGCGAAGGCATGCGAGTAGCGATTCTTTCCGATATTCACGGGAATCTCGTTGCGCTCGATGCTTGCCTCGCCGACCTTGCGTCGCAAGGCGGCGCCGACGCGATCGTTGCTGCGGGCGATCTCTGCGCCGATGGACCGCGCCCGCGAAAGGTGTTACAGCGCCTATTGGAGATCGGTGCACAATGCGTGCGCGGAAACACCGACCGGTATCTTGCGATGCCGGGAGAGGAGCGCTTTGAAGGCGAGGAGGCGCGCCTTGCGTGGACGCGTGGAGAAATAGGAGAGAAGTGGCTCACCTGGCTGCGCGATCTTCCTTTCGCGCTGCGCATCGGTGAGATTCCCGACGATCTCTTAGTCGTGCATGCGAATCCTGCCAACGACGACGAACACCTCTGGCCCGATGCCGACGACGCCATATTGGAGCGAATGATCGGGGCCGAAGCGGCTTCGGCGATCGCCTTCGGCCATTTGCACCTGCCGTACGTTCGGTCGTGGCGTGGGAAATTATTGGTGAACGTTGCGTCGGCCGGGCTCCCAAAAGACGGCGATCCACGGGCCTGCTATGCATTGCTCACGCTTCGTTCGGGCGGCTGGCAGGTGAAGCATCGTCGAGTCGAATTCGATGTTAAGCGCGTTTCGACACAGCTCTCCGAATGCGGTATTCCCGGGAGCATGCGGTTGATTGCAACGCTCCGTAGGCATCGGTACAAGCGTTTGACGAGTATCATTCCATGAGTGAATTTGCGCTCCAAATCGACGGCTTGGTCAAACGATACGGCGATTTTGTCGCGGTCGACGGTATCTCCATGAACGTAGCGCAAGGTGCATTTTTTGGGTTCCTCGGCCCCAATGGCGCGGGGAAGACGACGACCATCGGCGCTTGCGTCGGGTTAGTCCGTCCAACCGCGGGGAAAATTTCGGTATTCGGCTTCGATACGGAACGCCAATGGCGGGATGCGCGACGCCTCATCGGCCTCTGCCCGCAAGAGATCAATTTAGATCGTTACCTTTCTATTCGCGATATTCTTATCTACCAGGCGGGGTACTTCGGCCTACGCGGAGCGAGCGTCCGCGCGCGTGCCGACGATCTACTCGAACGCTTCTCGTTGGCGGATAAGGCGAACGGCGAGTATACGAAGCTCTCGGGCGGCATGAAGCGCCGTTTAATGATTGCGCGCTCGCTCATTCACGAGCCGAAACTCTTGGTGCTCGACGAGCCGACGGCGGGTGTCGACGTTGAGCTACGACTCGAACTTTGGGACCTGCTCCGGCGTCTGAATGCCGAGGGTACGACGATCGTGCTCACAACGCATTACTTGGAGGAGGCCGAAGCGCTCTGTAAGCGCATCGCGATCGTCCGTGCCGGGCGGATCGTCACCGAGCAAGATACGAGCGACCTCGTGCGCGATCGAGATCTGCAGGACGTTTTCTTGGAGCTAACGCGATGAACGCCGTCAATTGGGTCGGCCTCCTAACGGTGGCGAAGCGCGAGATCGTGCGCTCCCTGAAGGTGATCAATCAGGTCGTCTGGCCGCCGGTCATCACGACGATCCTCTACGTGTTCGTATTCGGCCTGGCGATTGGAAGTCGCATTCAGAACGTCGGCGGTGTGAGTTACGCGCAGTTCCTTATTCCCGGCTTGATCATGCTGCAAACGATCTCGACGGCGTACGACGAGTGCGCGAGTTCGTTTTTTCAGGGACGATTTATGAACTCCATTCAAGAGTTGCTCGTCGCTCCGCTCGCCGCCGGAGAGATTCTCGTGGGCTTTCTCATGGGGAGCCTCGCCCGCGCTTTTCTAATCGCGATTTTGATCGGCGGCCTCGGCGTGCTTCTGGTGCATGCGATCCCGCAAAATTGGTGGCTTGCTGCGCTCTGCATCGTGATCGTGACCACGCTTTTTTCGTCGCTCGGGCTGATCTTCGGGCTGATGGCCGAGCGCTTCGACCACATTGCAGCCTTCGTAACCTTCGTCATTACGCCGCTCACGTTCGTCGGCGGCGTCTTTACGTCGGCGACGATGTTGCCGGAGAACCTCCGCGCCGTCGAACTCTTCAATCCGATTTTCTATATCATCGATGCATTCCGGTATAGTTATACCGGAAATGGCTACCTTCCTCTCGGGTATTCGCTCGGTGCCATCGCGGCGCTCGCCGCCATCGCCGTCGTCATCGCCCTTCGCCTCATCGCTATCGGGTACAAGCTCCGGGCGTAGTCTCGCTTACTCGCTCGGCGCATTTGAGAGAGGATCCTCGCTTCGCGGGCGTGCGAGAACCTTTTGAACGACATATCCAAGTAGCGCGATGCTCCATAACCAGGGACCTGCGAGAAGGCTCGGCGCAATCGCGATTGCAACCGCGAGCAGCGCAAAGACGAGCATATACACCTCGGAGCGGAGCCCCTCCGACCATTGTGCCGTAGGCGCATCCTCCGCTGCCGGAATCGGGAGTCGCGGGTAGAGTGCGGCGACGCGGGCGGCGTAGCGATCGTATTCGCTACCGAATCGATCGTGCAGCATCTTCCCCTCGTAACTCGATAGCGCGGCTATGAAAAAGAACATTGCAAGGACGAGGATAGGAATTCCCAACGGGGGCATAAAGAGCGCGATCCACGGCAGCAATAGCAGATTGCCGAAGTAGAGGGGATTGCGGAGGTAGCGAAACGGCCCCGCGATGACGAGACGGTTCGCCGATGCATTCCCGCCCCATACGATCGAGGCACGCAGATAGGCGGTGCCCCAACAGCGGAACGAGAACGCCGCGATCGGGAAGAGCGCTCCGACGGCAAGAATCAACCGAAAACGTCCGAGCCCACCGCTGCGGGCGAGTTGCCATGCGAGCGGTTGGGTCGATTGGTGACTTGCCGTCGAGATGCCGTACGCGAGGTAGAAACACAAAAAGATGATGAGAAACATCATGAAGGTGCGCATGCGATACCAGAGTGGAGAGCGCGTCATTCCTTGGTATCCTCATCGAAGAAAAATGGATTTTCGTTGCGCTCCCAGCCGATGCGTGTCGGCGGCCCGTGCCCGGGAAAGACCGCCGTATCGTTGGGAAGCGTAAAGAGTTCGCGGCGAATACTTGCGAGCAGATCGAGGTAACCGAAGCGATCCCCGAAGCAGCCGCCGACGCTGCCGGCAAAGAGCGTGTCGCCGGTAAAAAGCAGATCGCCGATGCGAAAACAGGAGGAGCCGTCGGTGTGCCCCGGTGTCGGCAGCGTTTCGATGCTCGTCATTCCAAAGGCGAGCCGCTCGCCTTTGGAGATCGGCATCGCTCGAGCGGCGAGCGCCCCGATAGCGGGCGCGTCGATCTCGTGCATGACGATACGCGCATCGGGATAGGCGGCGGCGACCGCGCCAGCAGCGTCGCAGTGATCGTCGTGTTTGTGCGTGATTAAAATATAGGCGAGATCGAGCGACCGCTCTTTTAACCGCGACAGAAGGCGCTCGGGATCGCCAGCCGGGTCGACGAGCGCGGCGGTTCGTTCTTCGCTCAATGCGTAGACGACGTAGCCGTTGCTCGGATGCGGTAATTGGGTGTGCCGAAGGACGAGTGGCGTGGCGACCTCTCCGGGATACCACGCGCCGTCCGCTCGCCGCTCGAGGCGCCGCGCCTCCATTCCAAGCGCCGCCGCCAGCCGATCCGCCTCATCGTGGTTAGGCGCTCCGCGATCTGCGAGCCAGTGCTCAATCGAATGCTCTGCGATATTGGTCGCTGCGGCGAGCGTTCGCAGCTCGATATGGCGTCCACGCATCGCTTTTCGCAGGACATCCCCGACGGTATCTTCGAGGTCGATCCTCGGCCACTCGTTCATAGGTCGGCTCTTCGACGCTGCGAAGGCGCGTTGCTGCCCGCGCAACCGGAGCGGCCACCCGTGCGGTCGAAGAAAGCGCTATGGAACGTGTAACGATTATCGGCTCCGGCCCGGCCGGCCTGACCGCGGCGATCTACGCCGCGCGTGCGAATCTCGAACCGCTCGTCCTCGCCGGCGGGCTCTACGGCGGCCAACTGATGCTGACGACCGAAGTAGAGAACTTTCCAGGCTTCCCCGAAGGAATTCTGGGTCCCGAATTGATGGAGCGTTTTCGCGCGCAGGCCGAATCGTTCGGTGCGCGCATCATCAATGAGGACGCGGTCGGCGTGGACTTTTCGCATCTGCCGCTCGTGGTGCGTACCGCAGAGTCGAGTTACGAATCACGGACGGTAATCGTTGCGACCGGCGCGAGTGCGCGCTGGCTCGACGTGCCCGGTGAGGAGCGCCTCCGCGGGCGGGGCGTCTCGACCTGCGCGACCTGCGACGGTGCGTTTTTCCGCGATAAAGAGATCGTCGTCGTCGGCGGCGGCGACTCTGCGATGGAAGAAGCGCTCTTTCTCACCCGTTTCGGCAGCCGGGTCACCGTTATCCATCGTCGCGAGGCACTTCGCGCGAGTAAGATCATGGCCGAACGCGCGATGAACCATCCGAAGATCGCATTCGTATGGAATACGGCAGTCGACGAAGTCCTCGGCGGCGAGAAAATGACCGGGCTTCGCTTACGTAATCTCGTCGACGGGAGCCTCACGGATTTCGCTGCCGATGCACTCTTCATCGCCGTCGGGCATACGCCGAACACCTCGATTTTCGCCGGTCAGCTCGATCTCGATTCGCACGGCTACATTCTCTCCCCGAACGGAACCCTCACGAATGTCGAGGGCGTCTTCGTCGCCGGCGACGTCAACGATATCCGCTACAAACAAGCGATTACCGCCGCCGGGGCGGGCTGTCGTGCCGCGATGGATGTGGAGAAGTATCTCGAGGCGCACGAACTCGATGCCGCTGCGGTGCTTTAGACGCCGCAGCTCTCACTCTGCGCGCTTCCGTGCGACTGCGGCGCACCGCTCCTCGCTAGACGCTCGCGGCTCGGACAAGCAATGTCAGGGTCCTCGCCGCTCGCTTAAGCGCTCGTCGGGTGCGCCGTCATCGCACGCTCGCTCCTTGTGTTGTTATGCCGAGAATGCAACATGCTTGTCACGCCGAGTAGGTTGCGAAGCAACCGTATCGAGATTCCGTGATGAGCGTCAAGCCCTGTTGGGGTCGAAAGGGCGTTGGGATTTGAGGACCCCATAGGCGATGACGAGCAGTTTATGCA
>JABEUW010000035.1 GCA_013043945.1 Vulcanimicrobiota bacterium
GAGATCCGGCCGCGCGGGCCGGAGGTCTCGGTCATCGTCTCCGTATAGGTCGGGCAGCTCGTCAGGCAGAGCCCGCAGCGCACGCAGCGGTCGTAGAGCGATGCATCGATCATACGGCTCGGAGTTCGCCCTGCATGAACCTCGATGCTGCCGCCCGAATCAAGAGGTTCCAGGAATATCGAGCAGAGGAAGAAGAGCCGCGTACGATGAGTGACGGTTACGACCGCGATGAGATGTTGGTTCAGGTAAGCGTCGCGTCGCCGGCGGGTGCCTGCACGCTCGAAGATCCCTCGTTGCTGCACTACATCTTGCGACTCGGCGAGAGCATCGAAGCCGCCTCACAGGACGACCGGGAGGCGCTCGACGTGCTGCGCGCGATTCCGCACGCCTTCGATCCCGATGAAGAGCTCATCGGCGCCTTCGGGCGCGGTTGGCGCGTGCTTCCCGCACGCGGAGCGCTCGATTGGCCGGTCCTCGAAGTGACGCCGCAGCGTCTGCGCAGCGCGCTCCGGCGCGCGCACGATCTGCTCTGGAGCAATGCCGCTGCGGTGCGCGTGAGCGCGCGCGATATCTCGCAACTCGAGATCTCCCTCGAAGCGATCTACGGCGTGCTCTCGCAAGCTGAGGCCGCAGGCGTTCCCGTCAGCGTCTCCTACGTCGCCTAGCACGCCGCTCGAGATTCCGCTTCGCGGTGCGGGCGGCGAGCCGATCGATTTCGCACGCACCCTCTATTCCCACGGTTGTGCCTCGCTCGCGCCGAACCGTATCGAAGATGCACCGCTCCGCTTCAGCACCAACCTGCGCATCGGTGCGCGCATCGTTGCGGTGACCGTAACGCAGCGCGAGGGAACGCTCCGCGTCGCAACGCCCGCGGCACTCTCGGCGCGGGCGCGCGCGGAAGTCGCGCAGTCGGTCGCACGGATCTTTGCCATCGAGACCGATCTCTCGCCGTTCTACAATGCACTCGCCGATAACGATCCCTTGCATTGGGCGCGCGGCGGCGCGGGGCGCATGCTGGCAAGCCCGAGCGTCCTCGAAGATCTCGTGAAGACGCTCTGTTCGACGAACTGCGCGTTTTCGGCGACGCGCCGAATGATTGCCGCGCTCGTGCAACTCGGCGGCGGAGCCTTTCCGACGGCGGAGATGCTGCGCGATGCCGGCGCGCAAACGCTCATCGATGACGTGCGCATGGGTTATCGCGCGCGCTCGCTCTTTGAAGTGGCAGAACGCGTCTGCGACGGCGAACTCGATCTCGAGTCGCTCCGCGCAGCGGGCGGTGCGCGAGAAGAAGCGGTCGCCGAAACGTTAGGTTCGCTGCACGGCTTCGGGCCGTATGCCGTCGCGCACGCGATGCAACTCCTCGGTTTCCATCGCCCGCTCATCCTCGATTCGTGGACGCGGCCAACCTACGTTCAGCTCCTCGGCAAGCGCTCGCGCAGCGATGCTGCGATCCGCCGCGACTTCGCACGATACGGCGCCTACGCCGGGCTCGCATTCTGGCTCACGCTCACCAAGGATTGGGTGCCCGGCTAGAGACGCGCGAGCACGAGCGCTGCGAGGAGCGCGGGCACCGTGCAGGCGATGCCGATGCGCGCGAATTCGCGGGCGCTCGCACGAATGCCGTGTTCGCGAAGGCTAGTCGCCCAGAGCAGCGTCGAGAGCGATCCGCTCATAGCAAGGTTTGGCCCCAGGTCGACAGCGATCACCAGCGCACGATGCATGCCATGCGCGAGTCCCGGCGTCGTCACTTTCGCGACGAGAGCGGCGATGGGAAGATTGTTGGCAACCGCCGAGGCCGCTGCGACGCTGAACCCCGCGAGCAGCATGCCGATTGACCCGTGCGATGCCGCAGCAGCGAGCCATCCGTGCAGGGGCGCCAGCACGCCGCTCCGCTCGACGGCGACGAGGATCGCGAGCAGGCCGGCAACAAAGGCGATCGCGCTAAGGTCGATGCGTCGCAAATCTACCGGCTTGAAGCAGCGCGTTGCGAACGCCACGGTCAGGACGAGCGCTCCACCAATCAACGCCGCGAGCCCAGGCGGGCGATGCGTGAGGCTCGCTGCGAGCAGTAGCACGACGGCCGTAGCGACAGCGTAGCCGACGCCCCGTTCGCGGGCCGAGAGCGGCTGGACTTCGAAGCGAGTGCTCGTCCTGCCGGAGAGTTCGCGCGCGAAGATGAGTCGAAGCAATACATACGTGCAGAGCAGCGCGCCGAAGCTTGCGAGCGCGAAACTGTGCAGCCAACCGAACAGCCCGGGAAGCGCAGCCCCGTAAAGAAGAAGGTTCGCCGGATTCGCAATCGGCAGCAGAAACGAGCCGGCACTGGCGACCAATGCGCAGGCATAGGCGTACGGCGCAGGATTCTCCTTCATAGCAAGAGCCAGGGTCACGACGGCGGGTGTGAGCGCGACCGCCGTCGTGTCATTCGAGAGCAGCGCCGTGCAGAGAATGCCCAGGCCGACCGTGAGCAGCAGCAGGCGATCGCGCCGCCCGCCCGAGAGAGCAAGCAGACGTTCTGCCGCAACCTCAAAGAGCCGCGCCCTCGTAGCGACCGCGGCGATGGTGATGATTCCGGCGAGAAAGAAACCGACATCGCGCGCGCCCCAGAGCGCGGCGCCGACTGCCGCCGCTGCCTTTCCATGAAAAGCCCCGCCGAGCGCCAGTGCAAGCGCCGCGGCGACGCTCCATTGCCACGCGTGGGATCCCCACGGGCGGGTGATGATCCCGAGCAGCGCTAGCACGACGATGGAAATGAGGAGAATCTCGCCTGGAGGCGGGAGATTCTCCACAACCGATCCAATAGCCACAAACAATGATTTGGTGATGTTGATATCCTGTGAGGAAGAGCCGAGGAGTCTATGAGTTCCTACATTCCAACCGATCCGCTCGTCGCTGAATTCGCCGCCTACCTGCGCTTGGAGCGCGGGCAGTCGCCACGAACGTCCGAGGAGTACGCGCGCGACATTGAAGTTTTCGGCGGTTTTTTAGAGCCGGGGCACATGCCAGGGATGCCGTTTGAGAATTTGCTCGCGACGACGCCGTCGGATATTCGGCGATTCGTGATGGAACTTATGGGCCCTCGCGCCTACAATCCCACCTCGGTTCGGCGTAAACTCGCCGCGCTGCGATCGTTCTTTGCGCTCCAACGCCGCGAGGGGCGCCGCTCCGATAACCCCGCCGCCGACGTTCCACCCCCAAAAGCCGCCAAGCGTTTGCCGCACGTTATGAGCGAGGGCGAGGTCGGGACGCTCTTGCGGACGCGGATCGCCGGGAGATCGGACGAGCAGCGCCTGCGAGATACGGCGATTATGGAGCTGCTCTACGCAAGCGGAATCCGCCGGGCGGAGCTGGTGGGGCTCGACCTCTCCGATGTCGATACCGAGCGGCGCCTGCTGCGCGTTACCGGGAAGGGCAACAAACAGCGGACGGTTTTTATCAACCTGGCCGCCGCCGAAGCGATCCGCACCTACCTGGGCGTGCGGCCGCGCTCGACCGATTCGGCGCTCTTTCTCTCGCGCCTAAAGAAGAGGCTCTCCTATCGGCAAGCCTGGGCGATCTTCCAGAGCTATGCCAAGCTCTCGGGACTCACCAAACACGTGACCCCCCACGTCATGCGCCATTCGTTTGCAACGCATCTCTTGGAGAACGGCGCCGATCTCGTGACCATCAAGGAACTGCTCGGGCATGAAAGCCTCGCGACGACGCAGATCTATACGAACGTCTCGCTCGAACATATGCGACGGAACTACGAGGAAGCGCATCCGCGCGACCGAAGCGAAGAGCGGTGAAGCAGACTCTTCTTCTCCTCGCTCTCTGCGC
>JABEUW010000036.1 GCA_013043945.1 Vulcanimicrobiota bacterium
AGCAGGAGGGCCGCGCCTTTGACGAGATCGCGGTCTCGCCGTTGTCGCTGCTGAACACGTTCGGGCTGCGAAGGCCCGTCCATAGAGGAGCCTTCCCTTTACGCCGCCGCTTTTACTGCACTGTGGGAAGCACCAGCTTAAAGAGCTGTGGGCGTTCGATCCAGTGCCCGCCCCGGTAGAGCAGCCGAGCCTCGGCATGGAGCTTCGTCGGGCAGCAGAGCGCTGCGTTCGCGGCATAGTAGGGCCCGCTCAGGATCAACTCGTCGCCCCGAGCGCTACGAGCGATCTGCACATCGAGCGAACAGGCGTTCTCGACGCTCACGAGGCGCCCGATGCTCGAGCCCTTTCCGCGGAGCCCCAGCAACGCGATCATCGCCGAGCCGCAGTCGGCGCCGGACTGATAGATGCGGACGAGGAGCTGGCGGCGCACCCCCGGGAGGAAGCGCCCGGCGCCGAGCAATTGCGCCTCCTGGTTGGGGAACCAGAGATTTGCACCGTTCGCCTTCTCGACACGGTCGAGCAGCATGTCGGTGCCCGGCGTTTGGTAAGCAATACCGCCGCCGAGCGTCTTGGGCCGATCGACCTCGATCCGCCACTGTTCGAAGGTTCGCGATGCGTCGCGGCCGAGCGCCTCGGTCGTTACTCGCACCAGCCACGGCGCATGCCCCAGCCCGGAAAAATCGACGCTGCGCGTCGCTACGACCCGGCGTGCAGGAGTGCTCTTCGCCGAAGCGACCGAGCGCAGCGCCGTGACCGCGCAGAGGAGCGAAAGAGCGACGGCGAGGAGAAGCCTCGAAGCATGTCGGTACAGCATCGCCTTCGTGCTTACGCGCTCGTCGCAGCCTTCCTATGCCTTCCGTGGGCGGCGAGCAGCGAAGCGGCCTCGCCCCCACCGGTAGCGACGCTACTCCTTCGCGGGCATACTTTGGTGGCGGCATGGGTTCCCGGCACGCAAGCTGCGCCCCCGATCGACGCCGTTATGCGCAACAAGGATAAGGCCTTCGTGCCCGACGTGCTCGTCGTTCCGGTCGGCAGCAGCGTGCGCTTTCCAAACGAAGACCCGTTCTTCCACAGTATCTACGCAGCGGGCTCACCCGATAATTTCGATATCGGGTTTTATGGAACCGGCCCCGGCAAGGTCGTGCGTTTCATGCATCCCGGAACGGTGAACGTCCACTGCCACATCCACGTCTTCATGCACGGAATCATCGTGGTCGCTGCCGGTATCGCCGCGAGCGCGACCGACGGCACGCTCGTTCTTCAGGGCGTTCCGGTCGGCACCCATGAGGTCGATACGGTCTTCGCCGACGGCCATACGCGCCGCATCTCGGTGACGATCGCTCCGAATGTCGGGGCGCTCTCGCTACGGGTTGCTCCCCGGTAACTGCTGTCCAAAGGTTCGCTCCAAGAGGTCGTCATCGAGGATCGGCGGCGGCGGCACGATACTGCCGTCCTCGACGAGCGTCAGAAACGCCGCGACGCAGGCCCTGTCGAAATGCGAATCGACGCAGCGCCGCAATTCTTCGCACGCGACCTCCGAACTCAAGGCGCGACGATATGGACGGTCGGTCGTCATCGCGTCGTATGCATCGGCAACGGCGATGATGCGCGCTCCAAGCGGAATGCTCTCGCCCGCGAGGCGACCGGGGTATCCGCGCCCATCGATACGCTCGTGATGCGCGACGATACAGGGGAGAATATCGTTCATCGCCTCGACGTTATTAAAAATCTCACCGGCGATCTGCGGGTGTAGCGCGATGATGGCGCGCTCGTTATCGTCGAGGCGATCCTTTTTCAGCAACACCGCATCGGGGACGCCGACTTTACCGATATCGTGTAAGAGCGCCCCGATCTCGACGCGTCGGATCTCCGAGACCCGCAATTTCATCCGTTGCGCGAGCGCTTTCGAATACCGGGCGACGCGCATAGAGTGCCCTGCGGTATAGGGATCGCGCTTATCGACGATCGACGCGATGCCGCCCATCGTCTGGGTGAAGGTTTCGTCGGCGAGCCGCTGGCTCCGGTCGAGCTCGCGTTGCGCCGCGATAGCCAATGCCAACAGCGAAAGAAAGATCAGGGCGCTCGAGGCCACGGTGGCGATAACGACGATTCGGATTTCACCGAGATCTTGCGACTGAATTTGGTCGATCGAAACTTTCACGCCGAGGACGGCGACATATCGTTGCGTGCTCGGATCCGCGAGCGGCGCGTACGCGGTACGAACCCGCTCGCCCGAGAGCCTCGTGACTTTCGAGAGCACCACGTTCTGCGCGGCGATCGCGCGACGAGCCGCAAGCGGCTGAGGGCGCGCATCGAGTGGGTAGATCGCCGTTCCGTCGGCACGATAGACGCGGATGCCGCGCAAATACTCCTGAAACGATGTCAACTCGGCGGCGCGTCGATCGAGGCGCCGTTCGACGACGCTCCCCCCTTGGCGTTTCGACATCGATTGTAAAATCGTTGGCGCCAGCGTTGCTTCGGCCTGCCCTACCGCGGTTGCGATGATATCGCTCTGGATGGAGCGTGCGTGGATGCGCACGAACAAAAACGCGAGCGCTACCGCCGCGCCGACCGTCAGGATCGCCGTGAGTATTGCGAACCGCTGGAGGAAGGAAAAGCGCAACGACCCGTTACTTTACAAAGCCGCCCGGGTAGGCCGGAAATTCGTGCAACGCATTATCGAGCAATGCGACGTGCGTAGTCTCGACGCCTAAAATCGCCGCCGCAACTTGCGCGAGATGACGATCTTGAAAATCGGGAATCACCGAGAGATAGGTGCTCGCCGCTTTCTCTTCCACGCTCTTTGCATAACGTAAAATATCGCGCTCGTCGGTAAGCGGGGGCACCGGCAGATGCGCGGTTTTTGCCGTCGGAACGCCGCCGCCGGCGCGCACCGCGCCGATGAGCGCGTCGCGATGGGCGATATGATCGGCGCGAAATGCGAGGGCAACGGTCAGGATGCGCCCAGTGAGGAGCCCCGTTTTTGCCGCCGCGTCGTAGGCCGCGATACCGGCTCGTTCCAATTCAATTGCGGCATCGAGCGTCTGCAGGTCGCCCGGTGCTGCGGCGGCAGCCTCGGCAAATTCGCGGAGCATCGGCGCCCCGATCAGCCCGAGCGCCGTCGCCGAAAAAAGTGCCTGCGCGCGCGTGATGGATTTCATATTCTCCTCCTACCGAGCGACATGTTAAATACCGGCATACCACTCGTAGCCTTGATCCTCCCAGTAACCGCCCTTTCCGCCGTAGAGATGTGCGAACGAGCCGACGACTTGAATCTCCGCGACCCATTTCGCGCTCTTATAGCCAAGTTGCGTCGGCACGCGCAGCCGGACCGGCGCACCGTGGTCGGGTTGAATCGGACGACCGTTTAATTGCAGTGCGAGGATGGTTTGCGGATGATAGGCCTGCGCCATATCGAGGCTCTCGTAATAGGGCGTCCCCTGATCGTCGCGATCCATGCAGCGAAAGACGACGTAACGAGCATCGCGCCGCGGCCCCGCGAGCCGTAGCACCTCTCGGAGCGGCACCCCCGTCCACGCACCGATCGCGCTCCAGCCTTCGACGCAATCGTGCCGCGTGATCTGCGTCTGCTGCGCCATCCGCTCGAGCCGCGCGAGCGAGATCTGTAACGGGCGCTCGACCGCACCGGCGACCGCGAGCGTATAACTTCGAAATCCGTTCTCCAAAAACGCTTCGTATTTCGTACTCGTCGGCGTCGGAAGGCTATCGACGGGGAAATGCTTGCTGATATCGGCGAGAGAATATTGGCGCGCGAGCCCGGCGGTATTTCCCAGGAGGGCGGCGTCGAGCGAACCTTCGAGCCCGAGAAAATGATGGAATCCGGGGTTATCGTTGAGCGCCGTGCCGATCGGCGCACAGCCGCCGAGCGCGGCAGCGATCGAGCTCGCGATAAAGAGACGTCGCTTCATGGCCCCACGCTTTCATTTTCGCGCAGACGATACCAACCGGAGATCATCGAGCGCATCTGATTGAAAAATCCTTGCGTCGCTACCTGCACGATGTGAACGATCGCGAAGCCGACAAAGAGCAGCATCGCGAGAAAATGCCAGAGCCGCGCGAATTGTCGCCCGCCGAAAAGCACGGTCAGCGGGTGCGCGATCGCGTCGATACCCGGCGAGAGCGCGAGCCCGGTGAGCACGATAAGCGGCGCGAGTACGAGTAAGACGAACGTATACGCGGCCTTCTGCAGCGGATTGTAAGTCCCGTGCGGCGGCGGCTCGCGCCGCAAACGCAGGTAGTACGCTTGCATCGGCCAGAGTTTCGGGAGGTCGCTCGGGCGCAGCACCATCTCCGCGAGGTTCCCTTTGAGGGCGCTCGAGATCAGCCAGGCGAGCCATGCGAGGCTCGCGACCCAAGCGAAGAAAAAGTGCCACCGGCGGCCATCTGCGAGATCCTGATAGGCCGGGATCGTCAGCCAGCCCGGGAAGGCACGGGCGGTCGCTCCGCCGACCCCGTCGCTCCCCCATCCGAGGAATCCCGTAGTCGTGAACGTGTGCCCGAAAAGGGTCGTCTGCCCCACGCCGTCGGCGGGGGAATCGATCGAGAGCACCCGTCGCGTCGGCGTGCTCCGGTCCGCGGCGTCGAGATAGGGGGCCGCGTTAAAGATCTGTAGGCCGCTCGAGATCAAGACGGCAACGGCGATCGCCCCAAACCAATGGGCGAGCCGAGTGAGCAGGGCATACCGATAGACGAGTCTCTGCACGATGCTACTATAACGCATTCCAGGCGCCTTTGGATGGCGGCGAGAAGAGGGCGCGGGTATGAAAGAAGCACCTCTTCGCGTCGCGCTCGCCGACGGCGTGGCGCGCGTAACGCTCGCCCGACCGAAGGTTCGCAACGCATTTAACGCCGAGATGATCGACGCGCTTCGCGAGACCTTCGACCGGTTCAATAACGACGACAGCACGCGTGCCGTTTTACTGACGGGCGAGGGCTCGGTCTTCTGCGGCGGCGCCGATATCTCGTGGATGCGCGCCTCACTCGATCTCACCCACGATGAAAATGTCGCGGACGCTCGCGCCATGAGCGAGATGTTCCGCACGATCGACCGCTGTAGCAAGCCGACGCTCGCCGCGATTCACGGCGCCGCGCTCGGCGGCGGAGCCGGGCTCGCCGCGGTCTGCGACATCGTTATCGCAGCCGACGACGCGATCTTCGGCTTTACCGAGGTCAAGCTCGGAATTATTCCCGCGGTTATCTCGCCGTTCGTGCTTGCGAAAATTGGGCGCAGCCACGCACGCGCACTCTTTCTTACCGGCGAGCGCTTCGACGCGCAGCGCGCCGCCGCAATCGGGCTCGTGCATCGCGTCGTACGCGCTTCGCACCTCGACGATGCGGTCGATGAAACGTTGCGCGAACTCTTCAGCGCGTCGCCGGCGGCAACCGCGGCGGCAAAGGCGCTCGTCCCACGCGTCGCCGAGAGCTCTTACGACGCAACGCTCGCGCTCACCGCGGAGGCTATCGCGTTGCAACGCACCTCCCCCGAGGGGCAAGAGGGGCTGCGCGCGTTTCTCGAACGCCGGACGCCGACGTTTTCGCGATGATTCGTCGCCTGCTCATCGCCAATCGCGGCGAAATTGCCATCCGCGTCGCGCGGACCGCGCACGAAATGGGCATCGCCGCACTCGGAATCTATTCGACCGCCGACGAGCGCGCCTGCCACGTTCGCTCGATGGATGAAGCGCGCTGCATCGGCCCGGCGCTCGCCCGCGACTCGTACCTGAATATCGAAGCCGTGCTCGGTGCGGCGCGTGCGATGGGCGCCGATGCCGTTCATCCGGGATACGGCTTTCTCTCCGAACGCGCCGATTTCGCACGCGCCGTGCTCGATGCAGGGCTCATTTTCGTCGGCCCGAGCCCCGAAGCGATGGCGGCGATGGGCAGCAAAATCGAAGCGAAGCAGAAGGCTCGCGCCGCCGACGTGCCGGTGATTCCCGGCTACGACGGCGCCGCGCAAGATCTCGCGACGTTGCGCGCTCGTGCCGAAGAGATCGGCTTCCCGCTCCTCATTAAAGCGAGCGCCGGCGGCGGCGGGCGCGGCATGCGCGTCGTCGATTCGATCGGCGAATTCGATGAAGCGCTCGACGCAGCAAAGCGCGAAGCGCTCGCCGCATTCGGCGACGAGAGCGTCCTCCTCGAACGCTACCTCCGCTCGCCGCGGCATATCGAGTTTCAGATTCTCGGCGATTCCTACGGCAATATCGTTCACTTCGGCGAACGCGAGTGTTCGATTCAACGCCGCCACCAGAAGGTCGTCGAAGAGGCGCCCAGCACGGTAGTTTCGCCGGAACTGCGAGCGCAAATGGGAGAGGCGGCGCTGCGCGCGGCCCGCAGCGTCGGATACAGCAATGCGGGGACGGCGGAATTCATGCTCGATTCCGACGATTCGTTCTATTTTCTCGAAATGAACGCACGCTTGCAGGTCGAGCACCCGATAACGGAGTTCGTCTACGGGCTCGATCTCGTGGAGTGGCAGATACGCGTTGCATCGGGCGAACGGTTGCCATTTTCGCAAGAGCAGATCCAACCGCGCGGCGCGGCGATCGAGGTGCGCATCTGCGCCGAAGATCCCTCGATGCAGATGCTCCCATCGACGGGCACGATCGATCGCTGGGAGGTACCGCACCCGTGGGAGGCGCGCGTCGATAGCGGCGTAGCACTCGGTAGCGAAGTGACCTTGCACTACGATTCGCTGCTGGCAAAGTTAATCGTCGCCGCGCCGACGCGCGAGGAGGCGGTCCGTCGCCTGCAACACGCACTCGATCGCACGCACATCGGCGGCCTCCGCACGAACCTGCCGCTGCTTCGCTGGATCGCCCAAGATGAAGCCTTCGCGCGCGGCGATACGACG
>JABEUW010000037.1 GCA_013043945.1 Vulcanimicrobiota bacterium
CGCGCCGCCGTGGTTGCGCACGCGGGCGCTCGACGAGCGCGAACGCGATTGCCCGCCCGGAACCGTCGGAGCGCTCGCGCACGTCGACCTCGCAAATCGGAGTTCGTGCCTCGCCGTTCTTACCGAAGATCTCGGTGCACTCGTCGACGGCGGGATCGTTCTTCTCGGCCGAGAGAGCGGGGCGCAACTTCGCGGCTGTTCGCTCGACGCCGAAGACCTTCGCCGTTCGTGACCGCACTCGCCTCGGTACCGATCCGCAGGATCGCCGCGGCGATCGGCGACGCCGCCGCTCGCTGGTGCGACGCCGATTTTCCCCCGCGCGTGCGCGCGACCGGAAGCATCGTCGAACGTACGGGGTACAGCATTCCAGCGGTCGAGTTTGCACTCGACGCACTCTTCGGCGAGCTTCGTGCCGATGCGTTGCTCGAAACGATCCTCCGCGAACTCGGCGACCTGGAGGCACTCGATGCGCCCGGAGCACGGGCCTATCCGCTCGGGCGCATTGCGATCCTTTCGAGCCGCACCACCATCGGGGTCGCGATTCCGGCGATGTGCTTCGCGCTCTGCGCGAAGAACGACGTCTTGATAAAAGACCGCGAGGATGCGCTCGTCGCCGCATTCGCGCGCACGCTCTGCGAGGAGCTCGAGAGCTTCACAAGCGCGCTCGAAATTGCGACGTGGGAGGGGAGCCGCGAAGAATCCCGATTGCACGACGTGCGCCTCATCGTGATTTTCGGGAACGACGAAACCGTCGCGCGCGTCACCGCCGAGCACGCGGGGCAGGCGCGTACGATCGGCTTCGGTTCGCGCACGAGTATCGGCTATCTCGATGCAACGACGCAATCCAAGAACGCTCTCCTCGATGCTGCGCTCGCCGGCGCGGCGCGCGACGCAAGCCTCTACGAAGGCGAGGGGTGCATGAGCTTGCACGCACTCTTCTTCGAACGGAGCTCCGCCTGCGAATCTCGCGAGCTCGCCGCTCGATTCGCACGCGCGATGGAGAGCGCAGCGACCGAGTTTCCGGTTGGGGAGCGCTCCGCAGCGAAGCGAGCCGGAATGCTCCAAGCGCGCAATCTCGCCGCATTTCGCTCGGCGGGCGGCCGAGGTGGAGCGTTTTGCGACGACGCACTCACCTATCTGCTCCTTCTCGATCCTCCCGAGAACGAGCCGCCGCCGTTTTTGCCGCGGACGGTCGCCATGCTTCCGATCGATTCCCCCGAGGAGATCGCCCGCTACGTCGAACGGCACGCCCTGCCGATCGAATGCCTCGGCAGTACCGGGACTCCTCGACCCTACACGGAAATAGCCGAGCGTATCGGTGCCGCTCGCATCGCCCCGCTCGGCGAGATGCAGCGCCCTCCGTTACGTGCGCATCATGGTGGGCGCCCTCGGATCGCCGAGTACGTCCGCTTTCTCGATATTGACGGAGAGCGTGAGTGAGCGAACCGCTAGAAAACGTGCGTGGCCCCGTCCCTGGGAAGCGCAGTACGGAGCTTCTCGCTCGGCTGCGCCTCCACGAGTCGCGAAATGTAACCGCGATCGACGAACGCTATCCCATCGTCTGGGAGTCGGCACTCGGTTCGGTCGTTACCGATGTCGACGGCAACGAGTATCTCGATCTGACATCGGCGTTCGGCGTCGCCGCGATCGGGCATAGCAATCCCTACGTCGCATCGGCGGTCGCCGACCAAGTGGTGCGGCTCGCCCACGGTATGGGCGACGTTCATCCCACTGAAGTTCGTATCGAGCTCTTGGAACGGATTGCCGCAATCGTCCCAGCGGGCCTTACGCGTACCTATCTCGCGACCTCCGGCTCCGAAGCCGTCGAGGTCGCACTGAAAACGGCGATCCTCGCTACTGGAAAACCTTTCCACGCAAGTTTTCGCAACGGCTATCACGGATTGAGCCTCGGTGCGCTGGAGGTTACCGGGATCGAACGCTTCCGTACGCCCTTCGCCGGGGCGATCGCCGAGAACGCGCTCTTTCTGGAGTACCCACGCGCGCGAAACGCCGCCGACGACGATCCCGCCGCCGCACTCGAGGGCGTTCGCGCATCGTTACGATCGCGCGGCGATATCGGCGCGCTCGTCGTCGAACCGATCCAGGGGCGCGGCGGCGTCATTCTCCCGCCGACCGGCTTTCTGCGCGGCCTCCGCGAGATCTGCGACGAACTCGGCATGCTGCTCGTCATCGATGAAATCTGGACCGGCTTCGGGCGGACGGGGACGATGTTCGCTTGCGAGCGCGAAGCGGTCGTTCCCGACTTGCTCTGCATCGGGAAGGCGATGGGTGGTGGATTGCCGATCGCCGCACTCGTCGGTACCGAGGCGGCGATGAATGCATGGCCGCTCTCGGAGGGCGAGGCACTCCATACCTCGACGTTTTTGGGGAACCCGCTCGCCTGCGCCGCCGCCTTAGCGACGATCGGTGAGATCGAACGACACGATCTGGTAACGCGGGCGAAACACCTCGGCGTCACGATGGTCTCGCGGCTGGGAAGCCTGCATCGCCACAAGAGCGTGCTCGATATTCGCGGACGCGGCATGATGTGGGGGATCGAGCTCGAGAGTGCGGCGAGCGCCCATGCCGTCGTCGTGCGCGCGTTGTCGCTGGGCCTACTATTGCTTCAAGCCGGACCGGAGGGAAACGTGATCTCGATAACGCCGCCGCTCGTGATGAGCGAACGACAGCTCTTCCGCGCGATCGATCTTCTCGATCGTGCGTTGGGGATGCGATGAGGAGCTCGTTCCGCGTCGGCATCGTCGGCAGCGGCTTTGGGGCGAGCACGCACCTTCCCGCTCTCCGCGCGCACGCACGTTTTGAGGTCGTCGCCCTCGCCTCCCCGCGCAACGCCGCGCATATCGGCGCCGAGCAGCGGATCGATCGTACCTTTGCCTCCTGTGCGGAGATGCTCGCCGGCTGCGAGATCGATGCCGTCGTCGTTGCTTCGCCCCCTTTCGCCCATCACGATGACGTACTCGCCGCGCTTCGCGCCGGAAAACACGTGCTCTGCGAGAAGCCGTTCGCCCTCAACGTCGGCGAGGCTGAGGCGATGATTGCCGCGGAGGGCGCCGCCGGAACGGCGTGTGCACTCGCGCACGAATTCCGCTTTCGCCCCGAACGGATCGCCCTCGCCGAACTCGTCGGCAACGCACACCTCGACCCGATTCGCGAGATCGAATATACGCAACTGATGGGCTTCCTGCGCGCGCAGGAGATGCGGCCGCGCGGGTGGTGGTTCCAACGATCGCGCGGCGGCGGCATCGCAGGCGCGATGCTCTCCCATGCGATCGATGCATCGAACGCACTGCTCGGCATGGTACCGGTTGCAGTTGTCGGCTCGCTGCGGACGGCGAACCCGCAGCGCTTCGATGCCGATGGCGAGTTCACGAGCGAGGTCGACGATGGCGCGTTCGCCCTGCTCCGGTACGCAAATGGTGTGGTGACACGTTTAACCGTCGACGGCACGACGGCGGTGAACTCGTTCACGTTTGCGGTCCATGGCGAGAGGCGCACCGCCGTCTGCAGCGGCAAGGCCTTCGCCGATCAACGCCTCTTCAGCGTCGACGACGAAGAGACGAACGAACTCGAGTGCGCGCCCTCGCGCTATGCTCGCTTCGCCGCGATCAACGGCAACGTTCCGCCGATGATGGAGCTCTACGACGCGTGGGTCGCAAAGATCGAGGGCAGCACCGCCACACCGGCGATCGGCCAGGCGCTCCCGAGCTTCGCCGACGGCCTCGCCACGCAGCGCGTGCTCGCCGCCGTCGGCTTCGGTTCGTAGCGCATCTCGGTCACGCCGAGTAGCGCCCGCCTTACTCGGCGAGAAGCTTACGGCAGCGGGAAACTCGAAGCCGTAATCAGCGTCGGCACCAGTCCGCTCGCGCTGCCGCACGTCGCACTCGCGGTGCACGGCCCCGAGGCCGCAAAGTAATCGCCGGCATCGACTCTCCCATCCCCGTTTGCATCGAACCAGACCGCGATGCGATAGCTCGATGCGTTCGCCGGAATATCGGCGATGCGGAACGCACCGCTCGCCGCGACCGGAACGCCGGCGGTAAAGTTCGCATCGACGATCGCCGGAGCGGCGTTCACCTTTCCGCTGTTGCTGTACGCAAACGCCACGAACTGCGCCTTCGCCGGAATCGTCGGAGCGATCGTCGTGTCGTTTTCGAGCTGCGCCATCGCGCGATAGACGTCGAGCCGTCCGTGCCCTTGATTGGGATCGTTGAGGTTATCGGCGGTGCCGTCGATGAGCCCCTCGAGTTGCGGCACCGTCAGGCTCGGATCGGCGGAGAGTAAGAGTGCGGCTGCGCCGGTGACGTGCGGCGTCGCCATCGAGGTGCCGGCGATCAAGGTGTAGCAGGTCGCAGGAGTGGAACAGGGAGGCATTCCGGTCGTCGAATAGAGATTGGCGATCCAATGCAGATCGTCGCCGTCGGCGGTTGAATATCCAGTTCCGCCTGGAGCCACGACGCCAAGCCCGGGGCCGCTGTTGGAGTATGGCGCTACGTACTCTCCGGCTGCGGGAGTATCAGCGGTTGGTAATGCGGCACTGCACGCTGCGTTCACGTTTGGCCAGGTCAAGCCGGCGCACGCGTTGTTGTCGTTCAATGCCGTCGCACCGACCGCCATCACACCGGGGTAGGCGGCGGGATAATCGAGTCCTTGAACCCCTTGATCGCGTTCGTTTCCGGCAGCCGCAACGACGAGCACGTTCTGAGCCAACGCATACTCGACGGCATCTTCCTCGGTGAAATCGGGGCCGCTGTTCGGTGACGCGCCGAGACTGAGATTGATGACCCGGTCGCCGTTTGCGACGGCACGATAGATCGCCGTCGCTTCATCGGAGGTCGAAGCGCTCGGAATCGGTCCCGAATCCAAGAAAATCTTATAGAAATCGAGCGTGACGCCGCCGGCGACACCGGCGAAGCCCGTGCCGTTATTGTCGGCGGCGGTAGCGATCCCCGCGACATTGGTTCCATGGCCGTTGTTGTCTTGAACCGCGGGGCACGAGACACCGAGAAAGGGCGTCGGGCAGGGCGTGGTGACCGTGCTGCTCCCGCCGACCGGCGTTACATCTTCTTCCATGATTCCGACATGCGAGATGAGATCGGCTTGCGCCCAGGTGTTGCTCGGCGAGGTATCGATGCCGGTATCGAGCACCGCTATGCGCGTTGCCGATAATCCGAAACCGACATCGACCGGCCATCCCGTTCCATAGTTCCACGCATGCATCATCCCGATCTGATACATATCCCACTGGTCGAGCGGGTCGAAGAGCGTATCGTTCGGAGGCGTCGCGAGCGCCGTATTGAGCGGGTAGCGACGCTGCACCGATTGCACGCTGAGCACGCCCGTGCTCGCACGCAGGCGCGCCGCGACCAACGAGGCGCTCCCGGCGGGAACGCGCACGATATCGCTGCGCACCGGAGCGTCGCTCGGAGTAATGGTACGTGCGAGCAATGCGCCGCTCCGCGCAGCGAGCGCGAACGGGTGCACGTGCCCCGCGGCGATCGCCGCGGGATCGTACCGCACCTCCAGGAGGGTTGCGTGCCCGGAGATCGGCGTCGCCGGTGCAACCGAGAGCGCGCGGCGCACCGGCACGCGCACGAATGGTATCGAAGCGGGGCCGCGCGAGACCGAGGCGACCGAGGCGATGCTGCCGCTGCTATCGGCGCTCTGGTTGTAGAGAATCGTTACCGGATTCGCGTTGCTCTGCACGCAGAGGGCGTAGGCACCATTCGCACCGCTTCCGGCGAACGAGACCGTCGTGAGCGTCTGACTATTCGGGAACGGGTTAATGTTGACGACACCGAGGGGCGGCGTCGTCGCCGTCGGCGTGACGCCGATCGACGCGCCGTTCACGCTGACGGAGATCCCCGTCGGTACCGAGAGGAACGAGAG
>JABEUW010000038.1 GCA_013043945.1 Vulcanimicrobiota bacterium
AAGAGGTGCGCGGCTGCTTCGGCATCGCTCCCGGCGGGTGAGAGCACGCGTTGCGCGGCGTAGCCTTCGGCGCCCTCGCGAAAGCCGAGATAGGCGGCGTCGGCGCGCCGCTCGTGCGGCGGTAGCTGCTCGATTACGCGAATCGGCGTTCGCGGCGCGTAATGCTGCAGTAATTGTCCCGGCGCTTGCGGCGTCGATCCGTCCACCGGTGCCGTCGCGTCGAGCAGTGGGCCGATCTCCGCCTCGATCGCTTCGCGTGCGATCGCACCGTGCCGCAACAGCGTCGGAACGGGATCGAAGGCAACGATCGTCGATTCGATGCCGAGCGGCGTTGCGCCGCCGTCGAGGACGATCTCGACGCGCTCGCCGAGTTGTGCGCGCACGTGTTCGGCGCTCGTCGGGCTCAGGCGCCCAAACGGATTCGCGCTCGGTGCGGCGATCGGCAGGCCTACGGCGGCGAGGAGCGCCCGCGCAACGGGGTGCGCGGGCATGCGCACCGCGACGCTTGCGAGACCGGCGGTAACGATGCCGGGAATCTCCGCGCGCTTCGTCAGCACGAGCGTGAGCGCGCCGGGCCAGAAACACTCCGCGAGCCGTTGCGCGAGCGGCGGCACATCGCGTGCGACGCGAGCGAGCATCTCCATATCGAGCACGTGCACGATGAGCGGGTCGAACGTCGGGCGCGCTTTTATCTCGAAGATTTTCGCGACGGCGCGTGCGTCGAACGCGACGGCACCGAGGCCGTAGACGGTCTCGGTCGGGAAGGCGACGCAGGCTCCGGCGCCGAGCGCGGCGGCCGCGCTTGCAATCGCTGCCGTATCCGCACGTAGAACCGACATAGCGACGGGGTTCGGCTCTTGCGAACCGAACCCCGCCGAATCTCTCCCAGCCGAAGCGACGCTACGGCGATTGCCACGAGCAATCGGAGACGTTGTTGTCGTACTCGCCCTGAATCTCGAAGACGTTCGTGTTGAGCGTCACCTGTTGCGTGGGGACGCCCGCCGCCGGTGCGCAGAGATCGCCGATCTCGCCGCCCGAGGAGTTGTACCATGCGAGATTATTGATCGCGACGTCGGGATCGGTAAAGGTCTCGGAGAGTTCGTGCGAGAGGGTCGATGCCGTCGAATCGATCGTCGATCCGTTCGGGGACTGTCCGCCGTTGCTCACCGAGCTCACCTGACAGCCCGAGACATCTTGGTAGGGCTCGACGGTGTAGAGGGTGTGGCCGATATCGCTGTAGTCGTTGCTCCCGTGGTAGGCGCAATACTGCTGCAGGTAGCAGCCGCCGGCGTTCTGGCTGCACTGCTGCACGCCATTCTGGAGGAAGACGTTATAGACGGCGTTGTAGCCGGTGCCGTACTGCTGGGCAACGTTGTAGATGATGTTGACGATATCTTGGTCGCCGAGTTGGCTGCTGGTGTTGTAGGTCACCGGGACGTCGCCGCCGACGGTATAGGTCGCCGACTGTCCCACATACTGGTCGAGAATGTGGATCATATTGCTGGAGAAGAAGCTGTTCTCGAAGCCCGAGATATCGCCGCCCCAGCAGCTCTCGTCCGGACAATTCACCAGAATGTTATAGACGCTCGCCGTGGGGACGACGGGGCCGCCGTTGTTGGTGAGGTTCATCCCCGCCGAGACGGTTTTGGTGTGGATACGGACCGGCTTGCCGCCGCGGATCGGCGAGAAATAGGCCCCGGAGCGGGTCAGCTTCGACATCGCGAGCTTCGCCGTCGAACGCGAGATATGCATGACGGGGAAGATTTTCGGCTTGAATGCGCTCGCAGGCGAGATGGGCTTGCTCGGGAGCGCTGAGGACCCGGCTCCGCCGCCGCAGCCGGCAACGAGGAGGCCGAGCGCGCATGCAGCGGCCAGCGAACCGAGGCCGCGCAATGCGCGAGAAGATCGATGGTTCAAGGGGACTCCTTACTACGAATGAATGAGTGCAGTAATGCTTCGGCATGCCTGCCGAGGCCCTCAGTCGATTCCCAGGTTCGATTTACGTTCCTGTGACAAAACACACATAGAGGCGCCTGGTTGTTTTTTTAGTGAGGCCCCTCAAGGCGATCCATCCGGCGCAGTTTGGGAAAGGCGAAGCCCCACGCGATGATGACCGCGAGCGTTGCGAGCCCGCCGAGCACGACCGAGGCTTCGGCGCCGAGCCATGCGGCGGTCACTCCCGATTCGAAGGCTCCCAACTCGTTGGAGGCGCCGATAAAGATGTTCTCGATCGCGCTGACGCGGCCGCGGAGATGGTCGGGTGTGCGAAGTTGCACGAGCGTCATGCGAATGACGACGCTCACCATATCGAAACCACCGATTGCGAGCAGTGCGACGAGCGAGAGCGCGAGGTTCTTCGAGAGCCCGAAGACGATCGTTGCGATGCCGAATGCGGCGACGCAAAAGAAGAGCGCCTGCCCCGCCCCGCGTTCGAGCGGCCGACGCGAGAGATACCACGCGACCAGCGCGGCGCCGAGCCCTGGAGCGGCGCGCATCAGGCCGAAACCGAGCGGGCCGACGTGGAGAATCGTCGTCGCAAAGATCGGCAGAAGCGCGGTCGCTCCGCCGAAGAGGACGGCGAAGAGATCGAGCGAGATCGCACCGAGCACCTCGGGTTGCTCGCGCAGATAGCGGATACCGCCGATGGGATCGAGCTCGCCGGGATCGAGATGCGGCTGCGAGCGCACGCGCAGCGATGCGTAGGCGAGCGTCGATGCGAGGTATGCGAACGTTGCTACCGCAAAGGCAAAGGGCGTTGAAAGCGCGATCAGCGCACCCGCCACCGCCGGCCCGAGAATCGTCAGCAGCTGTCCGATCGAGTTGGTAAACGCCGAGGCACGTTGGAACGCCGATTCGTCGACGATGCCGACGAGCAGCGCGCGCTCCGCCGGAGCGCTCGTTGCCCGCGCGATGCCGCTGACGAGCAGCGCCGCGCCGTACGCCCAGAGCGCGTGCGATTGCTGCCAGGCGAGATACGCGAAGAGCGCAACGCCGAGCGCCTCGCCGAAGGAGCAGAGAAAGACGATTCTTCGGCGGTCGAAGCGATCGGCGAGCACGCCGGCCGGAACGGCGAGCGCGAATTGCGGTATGAAGAGAATCAGGCCGACAAAACCCAACGCGAGCGCGGCATGCGTGATTGCATAGATCTGCCAACCCACGGCGACCGCTTCGATGGAGTAGGCGAGCACGCTGAACTGGCGCGCAAGAAAATAACGCGTAAAGAAGGGCTGCGCGAAGAGCGTGCGCACGCTTTGCTTAGAGGGCGGGGAAAACTGCGAAAAACGCGCCTAAGAGCGCGATAAAGAGGCCGCTAATCACCTCGCCGTAGCGTTCGAAGCGACCGAACTGTAAGCGCGCGAGCCCCGCGCTCGAGAGCAGGCAGAGCGCGAGATAGGTCAGCATCGTGCTCGCCGCAAAGACGATCGACATCGTAACGAGTTGCGCGACGCCGTAGCGCGATGCCGCAAAGAACGCCGGGATACCCTCGATCATCGGCGAGGAACCGAGGATCACCAACAGCGCACCGCGCGAGCGGCCGTCATCG
>JABEUW010000007.1 GCA_013043945.1 Vulcanimicrobiota bacterium
GACTGCGAGAGGTAGTTCCAATAATAGGCCGAGGTTTCGTGAAGCGCTTTTTTGCCCGGCGGGCAGCGCTTTCGCGCCGCGGCAAGATCGGTTACGGAGACGGGAGAGAGCACGCAGAGGTATTCAACCCAACGCTCTTCGTCAGGCTGGAGATCGATCGCCGTGTGTAATGCCCCGACGGGATCGGAGCCGAGCGATTCGACCGTGTTTGAAAGTACCCCCGGGGATTCGTGTGCGACGAGCCTCGCGCGGTCGGAGTTGGTATCCCAACTCGTAGCGGGAGCGAGCGTAGAGAAGAGCCGCACGTGCGATGGAACGCTCTGGTTCCAAACGACGATCCCGCCCAACTCGGCATCGAAACGCACCTGGACGTCCTGCGACGTATTCCCGCGCAATTCGCAAAACCCGTAGATATCGAACGAAACCGGCGCCGTCGAGGCGTTTTTGAGGTGCACGCGATAGTACGCTGCAGGCGGTGGAACCGAGGCGGCTTCCTGGCCGCCCGCATTGTAAGCAAAAACCTGTTCGTGAACGTGAACGCCGTTATTGAGTTGGTAGGTGTAATCTTGGCGCTCGGGATGAATGTGAAATTCGCCGCCGTGACGGGTTAAGCGCAGGGTGCTGCGCCGATCCCAGAACGATATTCCGAGGGCGCCGAAATAATCGAAGCCGGCATCGGGGCTGTAGATTTTGGCGATCGCTCCGGTAGGCTTCAATACGACCGTGCAGCGAGGTGCGCCGAGGGTGCTCCCCTGCGCCATCTGATCGTCGTCGAGAATATAGGCGAAGCGTGGGTTCGCCGCGCTTCCGCTCGAGAGATCCGTCGCCATGTCGACCATGTCGTATCGCGTCATTAGAGCGAGCCCGCTTGGCGCATCATGCCGCCGTCGATAACGACGGTCGTTCCGGTTATATAGGATGCGGCTTCGCTACAGAGCCAAAGAACCAACCCCGCAACCTCTTCGGGCTTTCCCCAACGGTGCAACGGAATTTCGGCGAGTAACTCGTTGTCGAGTTTCTTGTTCGCAATCGTCGCGGCGTCCATCGGCGTATCGATCGCGCCAGGTGCAACGTTGTTGACGGTAATGTCGTACTGCGCGAGTTCGACCGCAATCGTTCGTGCGAGCATGCGCAAGCCGCCCTTCGACGCGCAGTATGGTGCATTCGTCGGCGCGGCGATCTCTTCGTGGATCGAGGAAACGTTCACGATACGGCCGCCGTGCGCTTGCGCGATCATTTGCTTCGCTGCGGAGCGGCTACAGTAAAATGGACCGCTCAAATTAACCGCGATCTCGCGCTGCCAGACGTCGTCGGGGGTATCGACGAAGGGATAACGCGCTTCGATTCCGGCGTTATTGACGAGAATATCGAGCCTGCCGAATGCCGCGACCGCCGCTGCGACGAGTCGGTCGGCGTCGGCGGGCAACGAGACGTTCGCCTCACACGCGACCGCTGCACAGCCGCGGCCCTGTAACTCGGCGACGAGCGCACGGGCCGGGGCGGGATCCCCGACGTAGTCGATGACGATATTGGTGGCGGCGGCAGAGAGTGCGCGGACGATGGCGGCGCCGATCCCGGTCGCTCCGCCGGTGACGATGGCGGTGCGTTCCTGTGATAGCATATCGGTCGCTGTGCCCCACCCGGCGGCCTTCTCCTTCACAAGCAAGCCCTTGCGCCGAGCCGAGGCGGCCTTATTGTGCAGACGGATTATAGGCCGAATCTTAACCCTACCTGGCAGTGGGAGCGGGGATCGCCGAGAACGTTGCAACTGGGCAAGGAAGCCATCTATGAACGGATTCTCGATAGCGACGAACGTGAACGCGGCCTCTGCGCAGTTCAACCTGAATTTGCGTCAGTCTGCCTTGCAATCCGATGTGAGCAAGCTTTCCTCCGGGCTGCGGATCCAGAGCGCGGTCGACGACCCCTCGGGGTTTGCAATTTCCCAGAACCTCCAGGCGCAGGTCGCCGGCTATCAGGCCGCGATCGGGAACGTGCAGACCGCGAAGAACGCTGCCTTCGTCGCCGAGCAGTCGTTGAGCACGATCACGAATATTCTGCAACGCATCCGCTCGCTCGCGATCGAAGCGGCAAACGATGTCTCATCGAATTTGGATCGCGCCAACATCCAGGCGGAGGTCGATCAGCTTCGGGCGGAGATCGTCACGATCGTTCGCGATACGAACTTTAATGGGACACAATTGCTCGATGGCTCCAACGCATTCAATCTTGCATTCAACGGTGCGCCGATTCTCCCCGGCGCGGCCTCGCCCGGTCCGGCGCTGAATAATGCATCGTTCGAGAGCCCGAATGTTGGTTCGGGAACTTTTAACGCTTTCAAATACGATCCGACCGGAGCGGGCTGGACCTTCTCACCCCGTTCCGGTATTACCGGCATCAACAGCGGTTTTTCATCGGGCGCTCCGCCGCCGCCGAACGGCGTGCAAGAGGGCTTCATCCAAAGCGCGAGCGGGTCGGACGGCAGTATCACGCAAAACGTTACCCTTCAGGCGAACACCGTCTATACCGTGACGTTCGCAGCGACGCAACGGAAAAATTACCAGAATGGCGGCGAGGTCGTTCTCGTACAACTCGACGGGCAAAACATCGGGCGAGTTTTTGCAACGAGTGGTACCTATTCGTTCTACTCATCGGCGCCGATCGTCACGAGTGCCGGCGTGCATACGTTGAGTTTCGTTGGCGTCGACCCCAACGGGCTGGACAATACAGCGTTTATCGATAACGTCAAAATCGTTGGGCAATCGCTTCCGTACGCGGGGCCAGCGGTTCCGGACGGGAGCTTCGAGCAAGTGCCGATCAACGCCGGCTACAGCTTCGGTGCGTTTCAGTACGATCCAACGGGAACGCCGTGGTTCTTTACCGGAAGTGCAGGCGTCTCGTCGAATGGCTCGGGTTTTACGGCGAGCAATCCGATCGCCCCCGACGGCGGGCAGGTCGGGCTCATACAATATACCGGCTCGATGCAGGAGGATGTCAGCGGATTCCAATCCGGCGTTACCTACGAACTCGGGCTCCTTGCGGCGAATCGCGTGAGTTCGCCCGGTGGGCAGACGCAGACGATCTCCATCTCGATCGACGGCCAGGCGATCGCAACCATTACGCCGACATCGGCGAATTACCAGCAGTTTTATACGTCATCGTTCGCGCCTGGTGCCGGAACGCACGTGTTGAAAATTACCGGACTCGACCCGTACGGAAATGACGAAACGGCATTTATCGACCACCTGCAGATCTTTGCGAGCAACGCACCGACGACCCCTTCGACGTCGTTGACCGTACACGATGGGGCGAGCGAGGGGAACCAGGCGTTGCTTACGTTGCCCGATGCACGCCCGGTCTCGTTAGGGGTCCCGTCGATCGATGTCTCAACCTTCGCCAATGCCGAGACGGCGATCGGACAGATGGATGGGGCGCTTGGAATTTTAATGCAGGCGCGTGCGCAACTTGGCGCTCAGGTCGTTGCACTCGGAGAAAATGCACAGAATGGTGCGCTTGCGGTGCTCAACGAAACCAACGCGCTTTCGAGCATTCGCGATCTTAACATCGGCAAAGCGGTGGGGAATTTCACGCGCGATTCGGTTCTCCAGCAAGTCGCCGCCTCCGTGCTCGCCCAAGCAAATAACGATCCGCGCTTCGTACTGGTGTTATTTAAACCATAGCGCGCATGATGGCGCTCGGAGTGCAGCAGGCACGGAGAGATAGAAAAAGTGCAAAAGTGCCTGCTGCGCCTACGAGCTTTCCGATCGACGTTCAGGTTCCTGTCGAAAATTGACGAAAATTTTACACTAAGGACTCTCGACACATAGGTGCCTCGGGCCACTCGCCACCGTCGGCAGAGATCCAGGCTCCGAGGACGCGATGCGATGGGCGCGAAGCCTAGGACTCCACGGGAGCCCGGTCTTGGGCTGAGAGGGCGGGCTCGCTCCGCCGACCGTTGCACCTGATCCGGGTCATGCCGGCGGAGGAAGAAGCACGATGAAAGTTTATGCACCCGGCAGCGCGCCCTCGATTCGCGTTCCCATGCGAGCGATCCAACTCACCGACGGCAGCACGCACACCATCTACGATACCAGCGGCCCCTACGGCGACGCCGCGATGGCGACCGATATTCGCCGCGGGCTCCCCCACCTGCGCGCGGAGTGGATCGCACAGCGCGGCGATACCCTCGAACTCGACGCTCCGACCTCGGTCTATCAGCGGGGGCGAGAGGCGATGCGCGAGCTCGACGAGATCCGCTTCTCGCAACCGCGCCGCATTCGGCGCGCAAAGCCCGGTGCGAACGTCTCGCAGATGCATTACGCACGGTGCGGAGAGATCACGCCCGAGATGGAGTTCATCGCTATTCGCGAGGGGCTCGCGCCGGAATTCGTGCGCGACGAAGTCGCGCGCGGCCGGGCCATTATCCCGAGCAATATCAACCATCCCGAGAGCGAGCCGATGATTATCGGGCGCAACTTCCTCGTAAAAATCAACGCCAACATCGGGAACTCGGCAGTCGCTTCCTCGATCGATGAAGAGGTCGAAAAGATGACCTGGGCGACGAAATGGGGCGCCGATACCGTGATGGATCTCTCGACCGGGAAGAATATTCACGAAACGCGCGAGTGGATTCTGCGCAATTCCCCCGTGCCGATCGGAACCGTGCCGATCTATCAAGCACTCGAGAAAGTCAACGGCAAAGCCGAAGAACTGACCTGGGAACTCTATCGCGATACGCTCGTCGAACAGGCCGAACAGGGCGTCGATTATTTTACCATTCACGCCGGCGTCTTACTGCGCTACGTTCCGCTCACCGCCGATCGCATCACTGGTATCGTATCGCGTGGCGGCTCGATTCTGGCGAAATGGTGCCTCGCGCACCATCGGGAGAACTTCCTGTACACGCACTTCGAAGAGATCTGCGAGATTATGAAGGCGTACGACGTGGCGTTCTCGCTCGGCGACGGTTTGCGCCCGGGCTGTCTCGCCGACGCGAACGATGCCGCGCAGTTCGGCGAACTCGAGACGCTCGGCGAGCTCACGAAGATTGCGTGGAAGCACGACGTGCAGACGATGATCGAAGGGCCGGGGCACGTGCCGATGCATCTGATTAAAGAAAACATGGAGAAGCAGCTCGAGCTCTGCCAGGAAGCGCCCTTCTATACGCTCGGCCCGTTGGTAACCGATATCGCGCCGGGCTACGACCATATCACGAGCGCGATCGGCGCGGCGATGATCGGCTGGTTCGGCACCGCGATGCTCTGTTACGTCACGCCGAAAGAGCACCTCGGTCTACCCGATAAGAAAGACGTGAAGGACGGCGTGATCGCCTATAAGATCGCCGCCCATGCCGCCGATATCGCGAAAGGCCATCCTCAGGCGCGGCATCGAGATGACGTACTTTCGAAGGCGCGCTTTGAATTTCGTTGGGAGGATCAATTCGAACTCTCGCTCGATCCCGAAACGGCGCGCGAATTTCACGACGAAACGCTGCCGGCCCCCGGTGCGAAGAGCGCACATTTCTGCTCGATGTGCGGGCCGCATTTTTGTTCGATGAAAATCACGCAGGAAGTGCGCGAGTACGCGCAGGCCGGTATGGAGGAGAAGAGCCGCGAGTTTATCGAGAGCGGCGCGGAAGTTTACGTCGCAGCCCCGTGATTGTGGCGCTCTTGCTCGATCGCGACGGCACGATCGTTCGCGACGAGCCCTATAACGGGGATCCGGCCCTCGTCGAGCCGCTACCCGGCGCGAAAGCCGCGCTCGACGAACTGCGCGGTCTCGGGCTCGGCGTCGCGCTGGTCAGCAACCAATCGGGGATCGCTCGTGGGCTCATTACGCGCGCGCAGGTCGAGGCGGTCAACGCGCGCGTCGTCGAGATGCTTGGCCCCTTCGACGTGCTGCTGTATTGCGCGCACGGCCCAGAGGATGATTGCGCGTGCCGCAAACCCAAACCCGGTATGCTGCTTGAAGCGATGCGCACGATGGGCGTCGACCCGCACGAATGCGTCATGGTCGGCGATAAGAATGACGACGTCGAAGCGGCGAAAGCGGCCGGCGTGCGTGCGCTCAAAGTCGATCCAAAGGTAGGGCTCGCTCATGCGATGCCCGCGCTACGTTGCTTTTACGGCGATCCGGGAAACGGCGAGGACGCCGAGTAGGGCGCTACGGGCTCCCGATGCTGTTGGTTGAGGAAATCCAGTAACGTTCGTCGGGCGTAGGATTGCGCAGCGCGATTCCGCGCGTCGCATGCACGCTCCGCGCGATGCGGCGCCAGATGCGCGTGACTTTCACGACGTAATGCTGGGTTTCGTAATACGGCGGAATGCCGCCGTATTCGACCACGGCTTTCGGCCCCGCGTTATATGCTGCGATCGCGTTTCGATATGGGTGGTGGGTTTTGGCGAACCGTTGCACCTGCTCGCTGAGGTAGCGCGCGGCCCCGGAGAGGTTCTGCAGCGGATCGTGCGGATCGACTCCCATTCGCGCCGCGGTTCCCGGCATCAACTGCCCCAATCCGACCGCTCCCGCCCACGAACGCGCGTGCGTATGCCAGCTCGATTCCACCGTGACGAGCGCGACGAGTAAATTCGCGTCGATGTGGTAGTGCCACGCGCTGCGTAGCGCGTGGAGCGCGAGTTGTTCGCGCTGCCAACGCGGCATCTGCGGGTTCGCCTTCTGCAGAAAACGTGCGTAGGCGCGGGCATTCCCGATCGTCGCCGGAATCGGCTGGGGGCGGGGAGCCGCGAGGAGGCGTTGCGGCGCGAGGAGGAGCAGGCCCACAGCAAATGCCGCGGGGAGCAGGGTTCGAATTCTCCGCATGGAGGCCGAGGGTTCGCGCCGTGCCGAAGAGAGCCCTATGAGCCGATTTTCACAGATGAGCCCCACCGGTAAACGTGCCTGGGGGGTAGGGTTGATCCTCTTTTTCGTCCTGCTCATCGCCGCTATCGGCTATTCCCAGTGGTACGCGATTCACGTCAACGTGCCGCACTACGAACGCTCCGGCACTCCATAACGGCAGGATCGCCTCCCGCGTGCGCTGCATTTCCTATAGGAGAGGGTGGAGGGGTTCGCCCTGCGTCGATTTGGCGCGAATCGCCCGCCGTGGGCCAATGACTCCTGACGAGCTATCGAGTTCTTCAGAAGGGGTCCACAGAACATGACGACACATGCGCAGCTCATGCGCGTCTACCTTGACGAGGGCGATCGCTTCGGGGATCGTCCCGCTTACGTTGCGCTCGTCGAGCGTTTGCGCGATGCGGGGGTCGAGGGCGCGAGCGTCTTCAAAGGAATCGAGGGTTTCGGAGCGCGGCGCACCGTCCACGCAGCTCGCGTCTTCGATCTCTCCACCGATTTACCGGTCGTCATCGAGGTGATCGAGAGCCGCGAAAAGATCGATGCGATCCTGCCGATCGTTCGCGAGGTCGTCGCCGAAGGGCTCGTCACGCTCGAAGAGCTCGAGCTTCTCCGCCTGGGCTCGGGGGCCCGCGAGTAATGGGGCTCAAAGCGATCCTCGCCGTCGCACTCGGCGGTGGGCTCGGCTCGGCGCTGCGATATATCGTCAACTTCCTCGTCGTCGCACGCTTCGGGCCCGGCTTTCCGCTCGGCACACTGCTCATTAACATGACCGGGAGTCTCCTCATCGGAGTCGTCGCCGAACTCGCTGCGACATCATCGCTGGGGATGAGCCCACTGCTCCGTCTCTTTCTTGCCGTCGGCGTGCTCGGTGGCTATACGACGTTCTCAACCTTCGCGCTCGATACGGTGACGTTGGTCGGCGATCGGGCGCTCGGTATCGCCACGATGTACGCACTTGGAAGCGTCGCGCTCGGCGTCCTTGCCGCATTTGCCGGGCAGGTGCTCGTGCGCTTCGCAATCCGATAGCGGAAGCGTTCCCCGCGCGCCTTCCACGACCGGAGCAACCCCGCCATCGCCGAGCGAGTTATAGTTCGTGGCTCCCTTATCGGGAGCGTTTTAGCACGCAGACATCATCGCAAAAGGGGAGCATGCATGCACGATCAAGAGTTGGTCGAACGCGTCGAAGCTATGAGCGCGCAAGAGATCGACGGATTACCCGTCGGTGTTATCACCTTGGGGCTCGACGGCAAGATCGTACGCTACAATCGTACTGAGGCCGAGATGGCGCGCCTGGATCAGAAATCCCAGGTCGGACGAAACTTCTTCACCGAAGTCGCGCCCTGTACCGCGAACCCGGAGTTCCAGGGGCGCTTCGATACCCTTGCCGCAAAGTCGAGCGGGGGAATCGAGACCTTCGATTACACCTTCCGTTTTGCTTGGGGCGCACAGCGCGTGCATATTACGTTCGTTCGGAAAGCGGGGCGTGACGATATCGACGTGTTGATCACGCGCATGTCGGCCTAGAATCCTCGGTTTTGAGCAACATTTGAGGCCGCGCTCGCAGGAGCGCGGCCTCTGCTATCGGACTCCTCGGCCTGAATATGAAGCTCTCTTTGAGGAGGAAGTCGTTGTCTCGTACACCCATACGCTGGGCGCTCGCCGCCGCAGCCCTCTTTGCTCTTAGCCTTCCCTCGCTCGCGCGTGCGGCAAGCGCCGCGAGCCCGGCCCCGGCAAAAACCGCCGCGAAGGCCTCCCCCAAACCGACGCCTACGCCGACACCGCCGCCGCCGTACACGCAAGTGACGTGGCGCGAGATCGGCCCCGCCGCGGGCGGCGGCCGCGTCACTTCGGTCGCCGGCTCGGCGACGAACGTGAAGCTCTACTTCGTGGGCTCCGCGGGCGGCGGCGTGTGGAAGACGATCAACGGCGGCTTTACCTGGACGCCGGTCTTTGCGAATCAGAAGGTCGCAGCGATCGGTGCCGTCACGATCGACCCCAGCAACAATAATAATGTGTGGGTCGGTACCGGCGAGAGCAATCCCCGTAACGACGTCAGTTACGGCGACGGCCTCTATAAATCGACGAACGGCGGCATAACCTGGAAGCGGGTCGGGCTCAAAGGCGTTCGCGCGATCTCGCGCATCGTCGTCGATCCCAAAGACGGCAATCACGTCGTCGTTGCGGCGTTCGGCGACCCGTATCGCAACAGCGTCCACCGTGGCGTCTACGTCACCTTCGACGGCGGCAAGACCTGGAAGAAGACACTCTATCTCGCCCCCGATAGTGGTGCGAGCGATCTCGCGATGGTGCCGAGCGACCCGAATGTCGTGTACGCCGGCATGTGGGAGTTCCGGCGCAAACCGTGGACGTTCCGTAGCGGCGGCCCCAACGACGGGCTCTATAAATCGGTCGACGGCGGCAAGAGCTGGACGAAACTCGTCGGCAACGGTTTGCCGGCCGGTATCACCGGGCGCATCGGGCTCGCCGTTTCGCAGAGCGACCCGAATTACGTCTACGCGCTCATCGAAGCGGCGCACGGTATCCTCTGGCGCAGCGAGGACGCGGGCAAGAGTTGGAAGATGGTCAGCGACAACACGCTGGTCGATCAACGTCCGTTCTACTTCACGCACATCGCCGTAGATCCGATGAATCCCAAAAAAGTCTATGCGGTCTCGGAGCTAACCTCGGTCTCGACCGACGGCGGCAAAAAATTCCACCCCATCGCACTCGCGGTGCACGTCGACTATCACGCGATCTGGATCGCTCCGAACGATCCGTCGCGCATCATGCTTGGCGAAGACGGCGGGTACGCGCTTACCGTCGATGGTGGCGCGAACTGGTTCTTCTCGAAGAATCTTCCAATCGCACAGATCTATCACGTCGGGCTCTCCAACGAAAACCCGTATGAAGTTTGCGCCGGATTGCAAGATAACAACGCGTTCTGCGCGCGTGAGAACTCGCTCGACCCCAGCGGCTTACTCAATAAATATTGGAAGGTCAGCGTCGGGGGCGACGGCGAGTGGTCGGTGCCCGATCCCTCCAATCCGAATTACATCTGGAGCGATTCCGAGAACGGCTCGGTCGTCGTTTGGAATAAGAAGACGCAAGACCAATGGTCGGCACAACCCTATCTTCAGGGCGTCAAAGAGCAGTACGACCTGCGCACGAGCAAGTATCGCTTTAATTGGGATTCCCCGATTGCGTTCGCACCGTGGAATCCGCATATCGGCTGGGTCGGCGGCAACGTCGTCTTCCAGAGCACCGATCGCGGCAAGAGCTTTAAGGTCATCAGCCCCGACCTCACGTTGAATATGAAATCGCATCAAATCCCTTCGGGCGGTCCGATTACCCACGACGTCTCGGGTGCGGAATATAGCGACACCCTACTCGATATCGAGGGTTCGCCGGTTCGTAAAGGCGAGATCTGGACTGGAGCCGACGACGGCGTCATCGGCCTCACCGTCGATGGCGGAAAGCATTGGAAGAAGATGCTTATCCCCGGCGTTCCGCCTTACGGACGCGTCGAAACGGTCGCCCCTTCGCCGTTCGATGCGGCGACGGCGTACGTATCGATCGATCGCCATCGTTCCGGCGATTACAAACCCTACGTTTTCGTCACCCACAACTACGGAAAGACGTGGAGCTCGATCGCGAGCAATCTTCCCAAGAACGTCTTCGTGCGCACCATCCGTCCGGATATCAAAAACTCTTCGATCCTCTATCTCGGAAACGAAACGGGAATCTTCGTCTCCTTCAATGACGGGCAGAGCTGGGAGAGCTTCAAGAACGGCATGCCGACGGTCTCGGTTCGCGATATCCGCATGCAGCCGACCTTCGACGATCTCGTCGTCGCGACGCACGGGCGCTCGATCTATATCATGGACGACATGACGCCGATCCAACAACTCGCACGCGCGGAGGCGGCCGGCGGCCGATTCTTCCCGGTGCGCGTCTCCTATCAATACACGCTGCACGAAAACGACGAAGGCACCTACACCGACTTCGTCGGCAACAATCCGCCTTACGGCGCGATCTTCGATTACTACCAGAAAACGGCGAATGCAAAGACGCCGCCCTCGCTACAGGTGTTTAATGCACGCGGGCAACTGATGCGCTCGATCTCCGGCACCCATAAAGTCGGCGGAAAGGCGCAACCACGGCTCCCCAACGCGGTCGGCCTCAATCGCTACGTCTGGGATTACGGGACCAACGGTGTGGCGCTCTGGAAGGGCGCGGCAAAGAAGTCGTACCAGGGCTTCCCGGAAGGGCCGGCGGTTCCGCCGGGCACCTACACCGCGAAACTCACCTTCGATGGGAAAACCTACACGCGTCGCTTCGTCGTGAAGCCCGATCCGCGTTCGAAATTCACGCAAGCGGAATACGACCGGACGTTCGCTTTCTCGATGAAGTACGAAACGATGTTCGGGAAGATCGACACGATGCTCAACAACCTCGACGCGCTCAAGAAGCAACTCGATGCGGCGCAGAAGGCCGCAACGGCGAAAAAGGCGACCGGCGTCACCGCCGCGCTCTCCGCACTCGCCGGCCGTCGCCAGGGCATGTTCGATATCTTGACGGCAAACTACCAGAACGATGAGGACTCGATCGAGCGACCGGGTGCGCTGCGCGAAGATTTCGAGCAGCTCTACTTCGCCGCGCAGAGCCTCATTACACCGCCGACCCTTGCCTTCGCGCATCGACTCGATGGGAAATATGCCCGCGCACTCGGGCAATACAACGCCTTCGTCGGCACGATTCCCGCGCTGCAAGCAGAGATGAAAGCAGCCGGGCTCAAACCGATCGCGGGCATCGGTACCGTGCGCTAACGTCATCACGAGTGGAGGAGAGAGCATGAAGATACGGTTTCTCGCGTTGGGTGCACTGCTCGCAGCCGGAAGTTTTCTTCCGGCTGCGGCGGCGACCGCACCGTACGCGCACATGAAATGGCGAGAGATCGGCCCGGCGATCGCCGGTGGCCGCGTCTCTTCGGTTGCGGGAACGGCGCAGAACGCCGATCTCTACGTTATCGGAACCGCCGGGGGCGGCGTCTGGAAGAGCGTGAACGGTGGCGCAACCTGGAAACCGATCTTCACCAAGGAACCAACCGGAGCGATCGGCGCGGTCGCCATCGATCCAAACGATCAGAACGTTCTCTGGGTCGGCACCGGCGAGAGTAATCCGCGCAACGACGTCTCGTTCGGTACCGGCCTCTATAAGAGCACCAACGGTGGTAAAACCTGGGCGCGCGTTGGGCTCGCGCTGACGCGCCATATCTCGCGGATCGCGATCGATCCAAAGAACCCCCAGCATGTCGTGGTCGGAGCCTCTGGCGATCCGTTCGCCGACTCCGTGCATCGCGGTGTCTACGTCACCTTCGATGGTGGAAAAACGTGGACGAAATCGCTCTATATCGGCCCGAGCAGCGGCGCGAGCGATATCGCGATGGATCCCGCCGATCCCAATATCGTCTATGCCGGAATGTGGCAATTCCGTCGCAAGCCGTGGACCTTTCACTCCGGTGGTCCCCAGGATGGCATCTATAAATCGACCGATGGCGGCAAGAGTTGGACGAAGCTCGTCGGCAACGGGCTTCCGGCGGGGTACGAGGGACGCATCGGTCTCGCGATCGCGCCGAGCGATCCCGTGCGCGTCTATGCGTTGATCGAAGCGAAGGGCGGCATCCTGTGGCGCAGCGACGATGCCGGTGCGCACTGGAGGATGATGACCGATAACACGCTGGTCGATCAGCGTCCCTTCTATTTCACCCATATCGCCGTCGATCCGAAGAACGCGAACCGCGTCTACGGCGTCTCGGAGATGCTCTCGGTCAGCACCGACGGCGGCAAAAAATTCAAACGGATCGCCAAAGGCGTTCACGTCGACTATCACGCCATTTGGATCGCTCCGAATAACGGCAAGCGCATCATCGTCGGCGAGGACGGCGGCTATGCGTTAACGCTCGATGGCGGGAAGGCGTGGTCCTTCGCGCGCAACCTCCCCATCGGTCAGGTCTATCATGTCGGCCTCTCCAACGGCAATCCCTATCTCGTCTGCGGTGGGTGGCAAGATAATAGCGGCTGGTGCGGGCCGGAGAATTCGCGCGATCCGCAAGGGATCAAAAATCGGCGTTGGTTCCAGGTGGTCGGCGGCGACGGCATGTGGGCCGTTCCCGATCCGAGCGACTCGAATTTCGTCGTCGCCGATCTCGAAGATGGCTACGTGAACATCTTCAATCGTCGGGCGCGGCTCTTTCGGTTTATCAACCCCTACTTCGAGCCGGGGCTCTCGATCTTCGATCTCAATAAACGGCCGTATCGCTTCAATTGGGATTCGCCGATCGCATTCGCTCCGTGGAACGGGCATATTTTATGGTACGGCGGCAACGTCGTCTTTCAAAGCACCGATCGCGGCCAAACGTGGCAGCCGATCAGCCCCGATCTCACGCGCAATATTAAAGCGCATCAAATGCCGGCGGGTGGCCCACTCGCACACGACGTTTCGGGTGCCGAGTATAGCGATACGATTCTCGATGTCGAAGGTTCGTCGGCAGCAGAAGGTGAGATTTGGGTCGGAACCGACGACGGGCTCGTACAACTCACGCGCGACGGCGGTAAACATTGGAGCGACGTTACTCCGAAGGGCGCGCCCGAGTTCGCTCGCGTCGAGACCGTTGCCCCGTCGGCGCTCGACCCGGCGACGGCCTACGCTTCTTTCGACGATCATCGCATGGGCGATTATGCGCCCTATCTCTACGTGACTCACGACTACGGCAAATCGTGGAAGAAGATCGTCAACGGCTTGCCCGCCGATATCTATACGCGGACGATTCGCCCCGATATTCATAATAAGAACCTGGTTTTTGCCGGGAACGAAGAGGGCATCTTCATCAGCTTTAACGGCGGCAGTTCCTGGAAGCCGTTCTCACTGAACGTGCCAGCGGTCTCGGTACGCGATATCCGCATTCAACCGACCTTCGACGATCTGGTGATCGGCACGCATGGCCGCGCGATCTGGATTCTCGACGATATCGCGGCGCTGCAGAATTTGCCGGCCGCGCAGGCGCGAGGGGCGATGCTCTTTCCGGTGCGCACCGCATACGAATACATCATGCATAGCAACGACGAGAATCTCTACACGCGTTATGCAGCGAAAAATCCGCCGTACGGAGCGATCTTCGACTTCTATCAGAAGGCTCCGCAGAAGAAAGCACCGGTCGTACAGGTGCTCGATTCGCAGGGGCACGTGATCCGCACGATTTCGGGAAGCATCAAAATCGGGAAGAAAAAAATCCCGCTCGTTTCCAATAAAGCCGGTATCAACCGCGTTATCTGGGATTTTCATGAGAACGGCGTCACGCGCTGGATGGGCGCGGCGCGCAAGCAGTATCGCGGGCCGAAAGAAGGGCTGACCGCGCTGCCCGGCCGTTATACGGCGCGCATCACGCTCGACGGCCGCACGTTTACCCAGTCGTTTTCGGTGAAACCCGATCCGCAGACGCCCTACACGCTCGCACAGATGCGTGCCGGGTATCGGATCGGCAAACATTTCCTCAATATGTCCGGGAAGATCAATGCGGTGCTCGATGCGCTCGACGCGCAGAAGATCGCCTTGAAGAAGGCCTATGCTTCGGCTCGCTCGGCAGACAACGCTCCGCGCTTGGCGGCAATCTCTGCAGCGATGAAGCGGCGCGATGCAATCTTTGCGACTTTTACCGCAAACTATCAGAACGACGAAGATTCCATCCAACGCCCAGGTGCACTGCGCGAAGCGGTGCCCGGCGGCTTCTTCCTCGGAGCGAACTCCCCACCGACGGCATCGTTGCTTGCATATCGGAGGCACCTCGATGTACGCTTTGCTGCGGCGCTGGATGCATACCATCGTTACCTAGCGACGGTTATCAAACCGCTGGGGTTGCAGATAAAGTGAGGCCAAACGCTCATGAAATACGGACACGAAACCGTCGTCGAAGGTAAATTCGAAGAGGTCATCGATCGCACGAAAGCCGCGCTCGCGGAGCGCGGCTTCGGCGTTTTAACCGAGATCGATGTTGCCGCGACGCTCAAAAAGAAGATCGGCGCCGAGATGGAGCCCTACGTCATCCTCGGCGCTTGTAACCCGACCTTCGCACACGAGGCACTCCAGCGCGAGCCCGACCTCGGGCTCTTGCTGCCGTGCAACGTCGTGGTCATGCAGAAGGCCGGGAAAACCTACGTGAAGGCGATCGATGCCGGGGCGATGCTCGGGGTGACCGGCAATACCGAGCTCGTCGGCGTCGCCGGCGAGGTCGACGCCCTCCTGAAGGAGACGCTGAACGCACTCAAGGGGTGAGCTTGTATTAGTAAATCTGAATATGCTAATATCCAGATGTGCTTCGCAACTTTAAGGCGGATCTCTTCAAGACGCTCGCGCACCCGGCGCGGATCCGCCTCCTCGATGCCCTCCGCGAAGGAGAGAAAACCGTGGTCGAGCTGCAACAGGCGCTCGATCTCGGCCAACCCTCGGTCTCCCAGCATCTTGCCGCCCTGCGCGGGAAGGGGCTCGTGGTAGCCCGTCGCGAGGGGCTCTTCGTTCGTTACGGCGTCGCCGATCCGCGGCTCTGGGATCTCCTCGATGCCGCGCGCGATTTCTGCGATCACCTTCTGCGCGAGCAGCGCGCGAACTTCGAAGCGCAGAGCTAGTGCGGGGAGTACGACTTCTCGCCTCATCTCTGCTCGCCGTCGTTGCGGCCGCGGCGATCGCATGTGCCGCGCGACCATTCGCACCATTCATCGTTCGTTCGCCCATCTTCGCACGATATTTAACGCTCGATTTTGTCGCGACCCCGCTCGCGCGCCCGTTTCTTGCCTTTCTCGCAATCGGCGTCATCGTCGTTGCGATTTGGAATTTGAAGCGCGGCCGTGCCGGCGCGGGGATTCCGTTGGCCTGTTTCAGCGCCGCGATGCTCGGCGTGCTGCTCGCGCAGTCGATCTTTACCTTTCTGTTGAGTTGGGAACTGATGTCGTTGATCTCCATCGCCGTCGTGGCGACCGAGAGCGAACGCAAGAGCGTTCGTCGCGCGACCTTTGCTTACGCGCTCGTGAGCCAGCTCGGTGCGTTGGCGATGACGATTTCCTTTGCGATGCTCGCGGTCCATGCCGGGAGCGGTTCGTTCGCGGCGCTTGCCGCCGCTGCGCCCTCGCTCGCTCCGGCACTGCGTGCGGGAGTTCTCGCGGGATTCTTCATCGGTTTTGGTTCGAAAGCCGGGCTCGTACCGCTGCAATTCTGGCTGCCGCGAGCGCACCCGGCGGCACCGGCAAATGCATCGGCACTCCTCTCGGGCGTGATGATCGAGATCGCACTCTACGCACTCGCGCTGGGAACCTTCGTGCTGGTCGCGCCGGTCGGCGCGGTTGCGGGCATCATTTTGCTGGTGGCGGGGCTCGCCGGCGCGCTCTTCGGAGGTCTCTACGCAGCGGTCGAGAGCGAGTTGAAGCGACTGCTTGCGTTTAGTTCGATCGAGCATATGGGCGTGATGGTTTCGGCGCTCGGCCTCGCGATCGCCGCTTCGGCTCTCGGCTTTCCGGCATTGGCAACCGTAGCATTTCTGGCGATGCTCTTCCACGCGCTCAACCATACCGTATTGAAGACGCTGTTATTTCTCGCCGCCGGAACGGTCGTCGAACGCATGCATCACGTGACCGACCTCGATCGATTGCGTGGGCTCGCTAGCGGCGCGCTCAAACGGAGTGCTCCGTGGATTCTCGTCGGCTGCCTAGCGGCCGCCGCGTTGCCGCCGAGCAACGCCTTTATCTCCGAGTGGCTCGTCTTCCAAGGCTTCATCGGTGCGACGCTTTCTGGAAATGCGTCGCTCGCAAGCGTCGGTCTCCTCGGCCTCTTCGCACTCTTACTCGGCGGCGGGCTCGCGGCGGCGGCCTTCGTAAAACTTTTCGGTATCGCCTTTGCGGGAGATCCCGCACCCGCGCAAGAGCGCGAAACTCCCGAAGCCTTCGATGCGGCGACGATTGCGTTGGCGGTTGCAGCGACGCTCGTGCTCGTGCTTGGCATCTTTCCGCTCCTGGCGCTCCATCCATTGCTCGCTCTCGCTGCAGGGATCGTCGGCACGCGCGCGAGCAGCCTCGACACGATGCTCGCGAGTTCGGTTCGGCTTGCATGGCTCGCTGCGATTCCGGTACTCGTAGCGTTGGGAGCCTGGTGGTATGGCCGACGCGTGGCGGAACGGAGCGACCCGGTCTGGGCTTGCGGTTCGGTCCTCCCGGCGCGCGCATCGTATAGCGCGACCGCGCTCACGAAACCGCTCCGTAGGATCTTCGCATTTGCGCTCTTCCCCGAGCGACGCCGGTCGATCGATGCGGCAACGAGCATCGATTTTCCGACGCAGATCGCGTACGCGGTAAAAACGCACGACCTTACCAGCGAGGCAGCGCGCAGCGTTGCAGCGTTCGCGCAGCGTTTCGTTCGTCGCCTACGGGTCGTGCAATCGGGGCGGATGCGCGCGTATATCGCGTATGCGGCGATCGCCGTCGCGCTCGCACTGGTGCTGGGACGATGACCTTGCTGCAGGTGCTCGCACTCCTCGTCATGGCTCCATTAGTGCAAGGGGTGCTCGCGAGTATGCGCGCGCGGCTGAGCGGCCGCCCGGGGCCTCCGTTTGTACAGCCCTATCGCGACCTTGCAAAATTTCTGCGAAAAGCGCCCCGGGCCGGTCGAGCGGGCTCCTCGCTCGGTTTCGCAGCGGCGGGATTCGCACTCGGCACCTCGGTAACGATCCTCATCTTGCTTCCCCATATCCTCGGCGATAGCGTGCGAACGACCGTCCTCGATGTCGTCGCACTCGTCTTCCTTTTCGCACTCGGACGCGCCGCGATGGTTCTTGCCGCGCTCGATAGCAATTCGGCGTTTTCGGCGATGGCCGTGGGAAGAGAGATCGCGTTCGCCGCGATCGTCGAAGCGCCGTTCCTGCTCGCCTTGCTCGCGGCACGTTCGACCCCTTCATCGGCGTTGCTCGCCGGCTCCGCACTCTTTATCATTCTCCTCTTCGAGAGCGCGCGCGTCCCGGTCGATAATCAGGAGACGCACTACGAACTGACGATGATCCACGAAGGGATGTTGTTGGAGTATGCGGGCCCGGTCTTCGCCGCCTGGCAGTACTCTGCGCAGCTCCGCCAGGTAGCGATGTTGGTTCTCGTCGCGTTCGTGCTCGCCGGCTCGGGGCTCCCGATGGCGCTCTGTCTCGTCGCTGCAGTTGCGGCGATTCCATTTGTCGAGGCGTTCCAGGCAAAGATGCGCCTTTTCGACGTACCGCAACTCGCGACTGCGGCGACCCTCCTCGCCGTCGCCGCATTGGGAATCGATATTATCGGAGGGCTTCGATGACGCTCCTCTTCCTTTGCGCGCTCGCTGCCTTGGTCGTCGATGCACGCATTCGAACCGCGTTGCTTGGATACGTGCTCTTCACCGGAATAGCGCTTTCGTTCTCCTATCCGGGTCTCGGAGACATGCGCGCGTTCGCCGTCTTCGTCGTGCTCGCATTCGTGAAATTGGTTGCCGGCCCCGTATCGATTCTCTGGCTCGAAAAGCATCGCGGGCTGCGAAACGACCTACGCCCATCCTTTCCGCTCGGCGGGAGAATCGCGATCGTCTTACTCGCGCTCGGGCTCGCGCATTTGGCCGGACGGCTTCCCGCATTTAGCGGCATTCATAATGTCGGGTTGGTCTTTTTTGCCCTCGCGACGAGTATCGCGGTGGTGATCGCGCATCGTAGCTTGATCGCCAACGCCATTGGGTTGCTCGCATTGGGGAGCACGGTCTCGCTCGCGGCCGTCGTTTTCGTTCCGCACGTTCCGATGAGTGCGGAGCTCGCCGATACCTTCGACGCGGTGCTCGCGACGCTCGTCGGTCTCACCATCGCGCGAGAGATTGCGCGCGAGAACCCCGAGCTCGACGTTCGCGGCATGCGGGAGCTCCGCGGATGATATTGGCCTTGACGCTCTTTCCCGTGCTCACGTTCGCACTAGCGGCGATTCCGCCAAAGCGTTCGCTGCGTCTCTTCGCGCGCGCACTTTTTTCCGTCGGAATAACCGTCGCGACGTTCGTGCTCGTGCCGCAGTTCGATGCACTCTCGGCAATCTTTGCCTGCACGGTCTCGACCTTAATGACTCTCGTCGTGCTCTTCTCCGGCGGCCTCTTTCCGACACCCTCGGGAGAGCATCGCCCACCCTGGTCGCGCCCGTCGGCATTCTTTTTACTCGTCGGCGCCTTTTGGAGTTCGATGCTCTTTGCCGTGACCGCGACGACGTTCGTCGGTCTTTGGGCAGGCATTACGGCGACGACGTTGGCGACGACCTTTCTCGTCGCTTACCTCGGCGGACGAACGGCGCTCGAAGCGGCGTGGAAGTATCTCATGCTCTGTAGTTTCGGCATCGCCGTAGCCTTGATCGGCGCTTTTATGCTCGCGCGCGCCGCAGGCGATGCCGGAATTCTCACCGGGGATCGCTTTTCATGGGGCGTACTCGCATTGCACGGTGCGCGGTTGAATACTCCGCTCGCGCGAACCGGATTGTTGCTGATGCTCGTCGGCTTTGCCACGAAGGCCGGGCTCGTGCCGATGCATGCGTGGCTTCCCGACGCGCATGCAAAAGCGCCCGCGCCGGTCAGCGCGATGCTCTCGGGGCTGTTGGTTTCTTGCGCGTTCTATGCAATCGTTCGGGTGCAGGAGGTGACGCTGCATACGAACGCCGCAGCGCTCTTCGAACACGTTCTACGAGATGGCGGCGCGCTCTCGTTGCTGCTCGGCGCCGCACTGATGCTCGCGCAGCGCGATATCAAGCGCCTGCTTTCGTATTCGACGATCGAACATGCGGGTATCGTTGCGATTGCTTTAAGCCTCGCGACGCCGCTTGGGTATTTCATCGCCCTCTATCACCTGATCGATCATGCGTTTGTGAAGTCGCTCGCTTTCTTAAGCGTCGGCGTGGTACAGAACGAACAAGGTACGACCTCGATGGGGCACATCCGTGGGCTGCGTCGTCGCCCCGCCGGCATCGCATTGCTCTTCGCCGCGGTCGGTTTAGGCGGATTGCCGCCGGGGGGACTCTTCATCTCCGAGTTGCTCTTGATGCTGGCGTTGGTGAGTGGGGCACACTATTGGCTCGCGGTGCTTGCGGCGATCGCGTTGCTCGTCGGTTTCGCGGCGTTGCTGCGCTTCGCGATCGAGAGTGCGGCGGGTGTGCCCGCGGTAGCCGTCGAGCGTACCGGCCCTAAAGCGCTCCCCATCTACTCGAGCTTCGCTCTCTGGTGCGTCGGAGCCGGAGCGCTCGCTTTGGCGATCTTTCCGTTCCTTCCGCAGGCCGCGCGCTTGCTCGAACTTTCGCGAACGTTGGCCTCCGGTGGGTGATCTCTATCGCGAGCGAATCGTCGCTCCGGAAGAACTCTCCGCAGTGCTCGATGAAGCGATGCGCGACGCGCTGCCGTTAGGATGTTACGCGACGAAACGGACGGTTCGCACGCTGTTGCTTTCGAGCCTCGGCGTGCTCGCGCTCCGAACCTCTATGAGAGAGGGAGAAGAATGGGAGTCGCTCGCATTCCGCTATCCGTTCTTCGCCGATCACGAGCGCGAGATGCGAGCGCTGCAGGGCATCGAACTACGTTCGAGCCCCGATATACGACCGCTCTATTTCCGCTCCGACGCGATTCCCGAGGCGATCGTCGCCAACGGAAAGGGCGTAAGCGTCGTCGTCGTCGGCCCCGTACATGCCGGGATTATCGAGCCCGGGCGCTTTACGATGAGTACGGGCGGCGAGAGCGTGGTCCATCTCGACGCGCAGCTCTCCTATTCGCACCGCGCGCTCGAGCCGTGGTTTGAAGGCCAGCACGCACTCGCGCTCGTTCCGAAGATCGCACGCATCTGCGGCAATTGCAGCGTCGCCCGCTCTTGGGCGTACGCTCGCGCGATCGAAGGGCTCGCGGGGGTCGAACTCGACGCAGGTACGGAATTCGCGCGATTGATTCTCGCCGAGATGGAACGCCTGCACGTCCATCTCTTCGATCTCGGCAATATCGCGGCGGGAGCGGGATACGGCAAAGGAACGACTGCAGCACTGGGCCTGCGCGAGCGGATCAATCAACTCAATCGCGCCGTGAGCGGGCATCGCCTGCTCTTCGATAGCATCGTTCCCGGCGGCGTGAGTGCCGGAACCCTCTCGGATCCAGCGAGTGCTCGCGCGATTCTTCGCGAGATCAGAGAGGACGTCGTTCGATTCCTCGATGCGTTTTTTGCCAAACGCTCGGTGCTGCGACGTCTCGAGGGAGCGGGGATCGTCGAAGAATCGTTGGCCCGACGCTTCGGTGCGGTCGGCCCGAGTGCGCGTGCATCGGGAATAGCGTGCGACGTTCGCGCGCTCGCTCCCTACGGTGCGTATCGCGGCTTCTCGTTCGCCGAAGTCCTGACGCACCAAGGCGACGTGTACGCGCGTACTGAGGTTCGGAGGCGCGAAATTGAGCATTCCTTCGATCTTCTCGAACGCGCACTCCGAGAGTTGGAGGACGCCTCGTTGCCGATGCCGCTGCCGATCGCCGCGCCCTCCGGCATTATAACGACGGTTGTGGAGGGGGCGCGCGGAGCAGAAAGCCTCTCGCTCTCACTCGACGGCGAGGGCCGGGTCGAACGGTTGCACGTTATTTCCGCAGCATATCGGAACTGGCCGCTCGTGACGCGAGCGATGGAAGGGAATATCGTGCCGGATTTTCCGCTCGTGAATAAGAGCTTCAATCTCTGTTATTCGTGCGTGGATCGCTAACGATGGCGCAGAGAAGGTTCGCGCGCTCGCTCGCCATCCGGCATCTCGTCTGCGGAAGTTGCAACGGCTGCGAGTTGGAGATGAATGCGCTCGCCGCGCCGCAATACGATATTTCACAAGAAGGCTGGAGTATCGTCGCCTCACCGCGTCATGCCGACCTTATCACCGTCACCGGGCCGATGACCGAGGCGATGCGCCTCGCCGCACGGAGGACGCTCGACGCTGCGGCCGAGCCCGCGCTCGTCGTTGCCGTCGGCGATTGCGCGAGCGGGGAGGGTGCGTGGTGCGGTGCGGGGAGCGCCGGCGCCGGTGCGGGAGTAGAATTGAACGCCTCGATCGTCGTGCGCGGCTGTCCGCCGACACCCGATGCGCTGCGCGAGGGCTTGCGCGCCGCTGCGACATTGCTCGACGAAAGGAATTCGTAACGGCTTTCGCCAAGGGAAGAGGTCGCCCTTATGCATCTCGACCTTACCGTACTTCAAGCATCGTTCGATGCGCCCACGCTCACGCGGGGACGCGATTATTTCGAACGTCGCCGAGTGCTGCAACTCGAAGTCGGAGCCGAGGCGATCGACGCTCGCGTCATCGGGACGCAGCAGCAACCCTATTCCGTCCACGTGCGTGCGGTCGGCTCGAACGGTACGACGCGTCTGCTCGCTCGCTGCTCCTGCCCGGTCGGAAGTAACTGCAAGCACGCAGCGGCGGTCGCGCTCGCGGCGATCGCCGCGCGTTCGACGGGGCGTAAACGCGATGCCGCCGATGGGGCGATCGAGAGTTGGATCGAGAACGTTAACGCCGTCACCGCGAATAAACGGCGCGAATTACATCGCGAGCACGTGCGCTACGTGATTTCGATCGAAGAGCGCTTCTTCGTACCCTCGTTCTCGTTACAGGCCTTCGTCGTCCCGTTGCTGCGCAGCGGGGCATTAGGAACCGCGCGCCGATACGAACTCCAGCATCTCGCAGCGGGCAGCGCGAAGCACCTACAACCACTCGACCGCACGATCGGTCGCCTCGTCGGAGCGAGCGGCCTCCTCGGTGGAATGAACGCACTCTCGCCGACCATTCTCGGCACGCTGCTCGAGTTGCTGGTCGATAGCGAGCGCGTTCACTGGCAAACGCTCGAAAACGAGGCGATACGGCGCGAAGATCTGCCCGACGCGCGCATGGCATGGCGCATCGACGATGACGAACGGCAGCGTCCGCATCTCCTCGGACGCCCCGGAAGCGTGCTCGTTGGTGCGATCCCCCTCTGGTACGTCGACCCCGACCGCAACGTTGCGGGACGCGCGCAGAGCGATCTCGCGCCCGATCTTGCCGCGGTGCTCGCCGGGGCGCCCGCGATGACTGCCGAGCATGCGAAACGCGTGCAGGTCGCGTTGCGTCGCGTCTTTTCGAGCGCCGCAATCGACGGCCCGCAGGCCCAGCTCGACGTACGCGTCATCGAGCGCGACCCTATCCCCGTGCTCCACCTCGGGCGTGCGCGGACGGGTGCGACCGCCGACCTCGAATTTCTCTATGGCGATAATCGCATCTCTCCCGATAGCAACGAGAGCGAATTTCGTATCGCCGAGGGCGAGGGCGGCGCGCTCTGGCCGCGGCAGCGCGCCTTCGAGGAGCGCGCGAGCGAACGCTTACACGCGATCGGCTTTTTGGCGATCCCACGCTCCTTCGAGTTCGAAAACGAGGAGCGCCGCGCGATCTTTCGCCTCGGTGCCGAGGAGAGTTCGTACGCATGGGCGCGCTTCTTAGGGTATACCGCTCCGCTCTTGCGAACCGAGGGCTGGAGAGTGGAGATCGATGCGGAGTTTCCGCATGAGATCGTCGAGTTTTCCGAGGACTGGCAAGCCGATATCGAACCCGACGCGCACCGTACGGGATGGTTTGAGATCGACCTGGGCATCGAAGTCGACGGCGAGCGGATACCCTTGCTGCCGATAATCGTCGAAGCACTTGCAGCGAATGGGATCGCCGCTACCGACGATCTCTCGGCGATCGCTTCGCGGAGCGAGCCGATCTTCGGGCGCCTGCCGAGCGGCGCGTACGTCGCGCTTCCCCCGGCACGCGTCGCCCGCGTGTTGGCGACGCTCGTCGATCTCTTTGACGGCGAGCATGCATTGGTGGAGGGCGAACGTATCGCGCTCCCGGCCGCGCGCGCGATATCGCTCGCCGAAATCGATGGGACGATTCTCCGACGCGGTGCGGTTACCGATGCCTTCGGCGGTTTTATCGAGGGCCTGAACGATCTCGGCGCGCACGCACCGGTGCTGCCGGGAAACTTTCATGCCGAACTGCGTCCGTACCAGCGCGACGGCGTTGCGTGGATGCAGTTACTGCGCACGCACGGTTTCGGCGGCATACTCGCCGACGACATGGGACTCGGCAAAACGGTGCAGCTGCTCGCACACGTGGCGATGGAGAAGGCGGCGGGGCGCTTGCGCAAACCCGTACTTATCGTCGCACCGACGAGCGTCGTTCCGAACTGGCGGGCCGAAATAACGCGCTTCACCCCGGAGCTGCGCGTCCTCGTTCTCAGCGGTCCCGACCGAGCCCGCTACTTCTCGGAAATCGCGAACGTCGACGTCGTTTTGAGCACCTACGCCCTCTTAGTCCGCGATGCAGAGGAGTTGCACGCTCACGAGTGGTCGATTGCGGTGCTCGACGAGGCGCAAGCGATTAAAAACCCGCGTGCCAAGGCGGCAATTTCTGCTACGAAGTTGCATGCGGAGCAACGCGTTGCGATGACCGGAACGCCGATCGAGAATAATTTAGAAGAACTGTGGTCGATCTACGCCTTCGCGCTGCCGGGACTTCTCGGAACGCGGAGTTCCTTCGCGCGATTTTTTCGGACGCCGATCGAAAAACGTGGCGACGTATTACGGCGTAGCGCGTTAGGGAAGCGCCTTCACCCCTTTCTCATGCGTCGTACGAAGGAAGATGTCGCGCGCGATCTTCCCGAGAAGACGGAGATCGTCCATCGTATCGAACTCGGCGGAGCGCAGCGCGATCTTTACGAAACGATTCGCCTGGCGATGCATAAGCGCGTCCGTGATGAAGTAGCGAAGCGTGGGCTCGCGCGCAGCCGAATCGTGGTACTCGACGCGCTCCTGAAACTGCGGCAGGTCTGCTGCGATCCGCGATTGCTCGATCTCGAAGCCGCGCGCAGCGTGAAAGAATCGCAGAAGCTCGACGCGCTCTTCGAGATGCTCGAAAGCCTCATCGCCGACGGGCGGCGCATCCTTCTTTTTTCGCAATTTACGTCGATGCTCGATCTCATCAAGCCGGAATTAGCGAAGCGCGACATGCCGTTCGTCGAGATTCGCGGCGCGACGCGCGACCGCGAGACTCCGGTGAAGCGCTTCCAAAATCGTGAAGTACCGCTCTTCTTGATTAGCCTCAAGGCCGGCGGTACCGGGCTCAATCTCACGGCTGCCGATACGGTGATTCACTACGACCCGTGGTGGAACCCGGCGGTGGAGCGCCAGGCGACCGACCGCGCGCATCGCATCGGTCAAGAGCAGCACGTTTTCGTCTATAAGCTTATCGCCGAGGGCACCGTCGAAGAACGGATTCTCGAGTTACAGGCGCGCAAGGGCGAACTCGCTGCGAGCCAATTCGCCGATGCATCGAGCGCGCCGCTACCACTCGATGCCGCCGATATCGAGCGTCTCTTCAGCTAAGCATGCTCGAGAGATTCGTGCTACGCAAGAACTGCGTCGCCGTCGCGCTCGTGCTGATGCTTTCGCTCGCAGGGTGCGGTGGAGCTGGTGGAAGCGGTGGAGGGAGCGCGAACGTACTCCCCAGCTCCGCGCCTTCGCCGATTGCATCGAGCGGCGCGACACCGCAGTACGTCGGGTATTGGGACGACTGGGAGCAAACGCCCTGGAGCGCAGTCCCGCGGGGTGTCACGACACTCATCTATGCCTTCGATTTCGTCGCCGGGCACAGCGTGGTACCCGACGGCAATTCGCCGGGCTACCTAACCGCCGCTGCGGTCGCCGCACTCCACCAGCGCGGCATAAAAGTCTTGCTCTCGCTCGGCGGCGGGAGCCCTTCGACGGCATTCGTTTTCGACGGCGATACGAAAGACTTTGAGACGAACCTGATCTCCGTGCTGCAGCAGTACGGTTTCGACGGCGTCGATTTCGACGACGAATCGGGGACGCAGGCTCAACGCGTTGCCGCATTGGAGAGCTTGATTCCCGCAACCCGCGCGGCATTTACCGCCAACGGCATCGGCAACGATCTCATTACGCTCGCGGCCTTCGATACGCCGACGAGCTTTGGAGATGGAACCGTGCTCGCCGCACCCGGCGTCGCTGGCGCGCTCTCCTGGGTGAACGTCATGAGTTACGATTACACGGCGGCACAGAGCGATCTCGCAAGCTTTGCGCTCGTGTTTCCGCCGGCCCAGTTGATGCTTGGGAGCGATATTGATGGGGACGTGCCGATTCCATCGAATGCAACGCTCGAATCGCTCGCAGCCTGGGTGAAGAATAACGGCTACGGCGGAATGATGGTTTGGACCGTCAACGACGCAACCGTCGCCCAAAACCAGGCGATTGAAAACGGGTTGACGACCGGGAAATAGCCTCGCCGCGACGTAACCTCCGGAGTTGGAGGACTCCCCGTGAAACGTTGGTGGTTACTACCCGGCGCGTTGATCGCCCTCATCCCTCTCGCTACGCTCGGCGCGGCGCGCTTGCCTCGGTCGCCGTATGCTGCGCTCGCTTTTCGATCGATCGGGCCGGCGATCGCCGGCGGCCGCGTTCCAGCCGTCGCTGGAAGTGCGCAACATCCGAACCTCTATTATATCGGCACCGCGGGTGGTGGAGTGTGGAAGAGCGTCAACGGCGGGGCAACCTGGAGCGACGTTTTTGCGAAGGAACCCGTCGCATCGATCGGGGCGATTGCGATCGATCCGCGCAACGCGAAGACCGTCTGGGTCGGTACCGGCGAGAGCAACCCGCGCAACGACGTCATTCGTGGAGATGGCCTCTATAAGAGCATCGACGGCGGCAAAACCTGGAAGAACGTCGGTTTGCGCGAGAGCGGACATATCGCGGCGATCGTCGTCGACCCAACCGATTCCAATCACGTTGTCGTTGCCGTTCTCGGCGATGTCTTTCGCGATAGCCTCCATCGCGGCGTCTACGTCACCTTCGACGGGGGAAAGAGCTGGGAAAAAACGCTCTACCTCGCTCCCGATAGCGGTGCGAGCGACCTCGCGATGGATCCGAAGGATCCGCAGATTCTTTATGCGGGCATGTGGGAGTTTCGTCGTCAACCCTGGACCTTTTCGAGCGGTGGCCCCCACGGCGGCCTCTATAAATCCGTCGACGGCGGGAAGAGTTGGAAGCGTATCGTGGGCAATGGTTTTCCCACGGGGATCACCGGACGCATCGGTCTCGCAATCGCGCCGAGCAATCCGAAACGCATCTATGCGTTGATTCAATCGCGGAAGGGCGTACTCTGGCGCTCGGACGATGCCGGAACGCATTGGACGCGACTCTTCTCGGGGACGCTGATCGACCAGCGACCGTTCTATTTTACCCACCTTGCCGTCGATCCCAAAAATGAAAATCGCGTCTATACGCTCTCGATGAATCTTGCTCTGAGCACCGATGCCGGAAAAACGTTCAAACGCTTCGGGCGCGGCGTGCACGCCGATGCGCACGCGATTTGGATCGACCCTTCCAACGGCAAGCGCTTTATGATCGGCGACGATGGCGGCTTCGCACTAACGCTCGACCGCGGCAAGCATTTCACGTTCACGCGCAATCTCCCGATCGAGCAGGTCTACCACGTTGGGCTCTCCACCGCTCGTCCCTTTATGCTCTGTGCGGCGCTGCAAGATAACGAAGCGTTCTGCGGGCCTTCGAATTCGCGATCGTTCGACGGTATTACCGGGCGCGACTGGCGCGTAACGGTCGGCGGCGACGGGATGTGGGCGGTGCCCGACCCGGCGAATTCACGCTACGTGTTCGCCGATTCCGAAGACGGCTATTTGATACGCTACGATTGGAAGGATGAAGATTTCCGATACGTCGGCCCCTACAACGCGACCTCGGCGGCTCGCTTCGATTTGCGTCTCGCCAAGTATCGCTTTAATTGGGATTCGCCGATCGCCTTCGCGCCTTGGAACCCGCACGTCATGTGGTACGGCGGCGACGTCGTCTTTCAGAGCACGGATCGCGGCGAGCACTGGGTGGCGATTAGCCCCGATCTCACGTTGAATATAAAATCGCACCAAGCGCCATCGGGTGGTCCGATTACCAAGGATGTCTTCGGCACCGAATACTCCGACACGATTCTCGATATCGAGGGCTCGACGGTTGCGAAGGGCGAGATCTGGGTCGGCACCGACGACGGCCTCGTGCAGCTCACGCGCGACGGAGGCAAAACGTGGGAAAATGTCACGCCCCCCGGCCTCGCGCCGTTCGGGCGCGTGGAGACGGTCGCTCCCTCACCCTTCGCCGCCGGTACCGCATACGCCGTCCTCGATCGGCATCGCTCCGGCGACGACGCACCGTACGCGTTCGTCACGACCGATTTCGGTAAACATTGGCGCAAAATCGTCGCGGGGATACCGCCGACGCAATTCGTGCGGACGATTCGCCCCGACCCGGTCAATCCGCACGTGTTGTATCTGGGCACCGATCGCGGCCTCTATATCAGTTTCGACGGCGGAACGCGTTGGCAGAATCTGCGCAACAACATTCCGGTCACAAGCTTCCGCGATCTTCGCATCGCACCACGCGAACGCGACCTCGTTGCTGCAACGCATGGCCGCGGCCTCTGGATCTTCGACGACCTGACGCCGCTCGAACGCCTTCGGGCAGCACAACGCGCGGGCTTCATGCTCTTTCACCCGCGGACGACCTACCGATGGGTGCTGCACTCAAACCAAGAGGGGCTCTACGGACGATTCTCCGGGAAGAATCCCCCGGCGGGTGCGCTGATTTCGTACTACCAACGCACGGCTTCGACGACGCCGCCGACCCTGCAGATCTACGACGCAGCGGGTCATCTGGTGCGCACGATCTTCGGCACGCATAAGGTCGGGAAAAAACACGTCGCGCGCATTTCGAATCGGCCCGGTATCAATCGTTACGTCTGGGATCTCAACGCAACGCCGGCGTTGCAATGGAAGGGCGCAGCACCAGCCTTTCGCGTGCAGTCGGGGCCACCGGTTCCACCGGGAGTCTACACGCTGCGGCTCACCGCCGACGGGCATACGGCCGCGACCACGGTGACGCTGAAAGCCGATCCACGCTCGCCGTGGAGGCAAGCCGATTACGAACGCGCCTTTCGCTTCAACCTTCGATACGTGGACGTGACCTCGGCGATCGACAGAGTGCTCAATAACCTTGATGCGATGGGGAGGTCGCTCGGCAAAGCGCGAGCGTCAACGCGCGATGCAGCCCTGCGCGCGGCGATCGAGAGCGCGATGAAGGAGCGGAGCGCCGTCTTTGCGGCATTTACCGCGAACTACCGCAACGGCGAAGATTTCGCGCTTCGTGCGGGATCGTTGCGCGAAGACTTGCCCGCGGGGCTCAGCTTCTCTCTCCACCCACCGACGGCGGCCGACCTCGCATTCGATCGCGCCTTCGAATTGCGCTATCGAAGCGCGATGAAGCGCTACGCTGCATTGCTCACCGGTGTCATCGAGCCGCTGCAAGCGAGATTGAAGGCAGCGCATCTGCCCGGTATCGAAGGCGCTCGCCCGGTCTCGCCGTGACGCAGTAGTGCAAGCGAACGCGCTTCGAGTCGCCTACTTCGTTGCGGCGATCGCCTTGCTTGCAGCCTGTGGAACGGGGGGAACGACCGGCGGCTCCGGTACGGCACCGCCTGCGAGCCCGAGCGCGACGTGGTGGCTACCCGCAGCGGGATCGAGTTTTCAGTACGATCTTAGCCAGGCGGGGCTCCCGTCGCCGGGAGCCTCGATCGAAGACATCGATTGGGAGGCAACGACGGCGAGCGAGGTCGCAACGTTGCATGCTGCGGGAGCGCATGCGGTCTGTTACGTCGATGCAGGAAGTTACGAAAATTGGCGTCCCGATGCCGCAAGCTTTCCCGCCGTCGTTCTCGGAAACACCTATGCCGGTTATCCGAACGAGCGTTGGCTCGATATCCGGCGCATCGATCTGCTCGCGCCGATTATGGATGCGCGTATCGCGACGTGCCGAGCAAAGGGCTTTGACGGCGTCGAATTCGATAACGTCGACGGGTACGATAACAATACCGGATTTCCACTTACGCTCCAAGACGACGAAACCTATCTCGCGAATCTCGCCGCATTCGCGCACGCCAACGGGCTGGCAGTCGGGCTCAAAAATGCGCCGGAGATGTTGCCCGCGATGGCTTCGACCGTCGACTTCGCGATAAACGAGAGCTGTTGGGCACAAGGCTGGTGCGCGCAGGATGCGCCGCTCCGCGCACAACACAAATTCATCGTCGATGTCGAATACGACGACGTGACGAGTGCGGCGCAGTTTACTTCGGCCTTTTGCCCAGCCGCCGCCGCGCTCGGCGATACGACGATTCTGAAGCACCCGACGCTCGACGCCTGGATTCTCACCTGTCCGTAGCTTCGGAGCGAACTTTTATCCGGTCTTAATGCGTTTGCTGCGACCGGTGGTGTGCGGCGCCTTCCCGCGTAACGGCTCGAAGCGCCCTCCCGAATTGCGAGCGATGATGACCGCGCACGCAGCGCCGGCGATCGAATCGTTCATCACGCGTTCGACGAGTTCGAAACTTCCATCGACGTGAATGCGTGCGGCCGCTGCAAAGCGGCGGTCGGGCGAGGCGGCAAGATGTTCGAGCCGTTCTATCAGCGCGACTCGCGCAACCGGGGCCTCGCCCTCGAAAAGACAGAACTCGGTGCCGCGTGCGGCGGGGCGGGTGCGAATCTCGCCTGCGGGTTCGCTCGTGGTGCCCGTTCGTAAAAAGACGCACTCGCCCTCGCAGGTGCGGAGCGCGGCGAGAACGCCGGGCCAATGGAGACTTTTCGGAGCCGATCGCTGCATGATCTCGCCTTTCGCGAAGCCGTAAGGAGCGGCCTATCGGCGGCAAACGTGCAGAAGAGATATCGAGCGGCGAGACGAAGGGTTCGCTGGACGGAGGTGCTCGATGCTGCGAACCATACGCGCGTTTCTCCTATGCGGAGCCGGTCTCGTTCTCGCGACGGGCGCCGCAGCCGCCCCCGCAGCGAAGCGGCCTTTTGCCGCGCTCTCGTTCCGGTCGATCGGCCCGACGACCGGGCGTATCGATGCGGTCGCCGGTGTTCCGGGCGACGCAACGACCTACTACGCCGGAGGCCTGGGTGGGCTCTGGAAAACGACGAGTGCCGGAGATACCTGGAAGCCGATCTTCGACCGCGAGCCGGTGAGTTCGATCGGCGCAATTGCCGTCGCTCCCTCGAAGCACAACATCCTCTACGTCGGAACGGGCGAGCCGAATATTCGCAACGATATTGCCTTCGGCGACGGAATCTACCGTTCTACGAACGCGGGAAAGACGTGGCAGCATATCGGTCTGCGTGCGAGTTCGCAGATCGCGCAAATCGTCGTCGATCCAACGAATCCAAACGTCGTGTACGTCGCCGCTATCGGCGACCCATTCGCACCCTCGGCGCAACGCGGAGTCTTTAAGACGATCGACGGCGGCAAAACGTGGAAGCGCGTCCTCTACCTCGATTCCTCGACCGGTGCATCGAGCATCGCCTTCGAGCCCGGGCACCCCAATACACTCCTCGCCGGAATGTGGACGGTGCGACGGCAACCCTGGATGTTGACCAGCGGCGGCGCGAACGATGGAATCTATCGCTCCACCGACGGCGGCGCGACGTGGTCGCGCGTACGCGGCGATGGTTTACCCGCGTTGATGGGGCGTATCGGTATCGCGTTTGCCCCGAGCCTCCCGACGCGCGTCTATGCACTGATCGAGGCGCAACACGGGGTTCTCTGGCGCAGTAACGACGCCGGACTTCACTGGCATCTCGTCAGCGATCGTCACGTTCTCGATCAACGCCCGTATTATTTTTCCCAACTTGCGGTCGATCCGCGCAATGCGGAGCGCGTCTATTTTATGTCGATTTTCGCCTCCCTTAGCAAAAATGCGGGGAAGACGTTTTCGCGCATCCACACCGGTGGATACGATCATCACCAAATATGGATCGATCCGACCGATCCACAGCGCATGATTATCGGCGCCGATGCCGGGGTGCGCATCTCGCAGGACGGCGGAAAAACATGGATCGACCCACAGTTGATCGTGAGCCAGCCGTACCACATCTCCGTCGATAATGAGACCCCGTATCTCGTCTGCGGTGAATTCCAAGATCCCGGTGCGGCCTGCGGGCCGAGTTTGAGTTTTACCGGTGCGATCACCCCGGATCGCTGGTTCTCGCCGCAGATGGGCGAGAGCGGCTGGATCGTCTTCTCCCCCGCGAATCAGAACGAGATCTACGGCACCGGGTACGAAGAGAACATCGAGAGTTTCAATCGCACGACCGGCGAGGCGCGGACGATTAGCCCCTGGCCCGACGATTATATCGGCGAGGGAGCGAATCGCTACAAATACCGGGCGGCGTGGGTCGCACCGCTCGCCGTTTCGTCGCTGCAACCGCACGCGCTCTATTACGGCGCACAGATGGTTCTCAAAAGCGTGGACGATGGAGCGACCTGGCATGCAATCTCGCCCGATCTGACGCGCAACGATCCGAGGAAACAACATGCTTCGGGTCGGCCGATCACGCGCGATAATGCCGGTACCGAGGTCTACGATACGATCGCCTCGATCGCCGCGTCGCCGCGTGCGAAGGGCGAACTCTGGGTCGGCACCGACGACGGCCGCGTGTGGTTGACGCGTGACGGCGGTAAGGGGTGGGTGAATCTCACCAAACACGTTCCCGGTCTGCCGAAATGGGCGCGCGTGAATTACGTCGATCCATCGCCATTCGATCCCGCAACCGCCTATCTCGTCGCAAACAATGCCAAACTTGGAGATCGCTCGCCCTATCTCTACGTCACGCACGATTATGGAGCGCGTTGGTATTCCATCGCTGCGAATCTTCCCCGCAACTCCTATGCGCGGATGATTCGCGAGGATCCCGTCCGCAAGGGATTGCTCTACGTCGGTACCGAGACCGGGCTCTGGTATTCCGAGGATGACGGAGCGCATTGGGAGACGCTGCGGAATAACCTCGCGCATCTGCCTATTTACGATTTCGTCGTGCAGAAAGCATTCGACGACCTCGTCGTAGCAACGCACGGGCGTGGCGTTTGGATTCTCGACGATCTCTCGCCGCTACAAGATCTGACGCCGAGGGTGGCGATGCGTGCGAGCTATCTTTTTCCCGTGCGAAAAGCGTATCGATGGGAAGCGAGCTTTGCAACGTGGGCGACGGGTGCTGGTGCGGGAGCGAACCCACCGGCGCCCGCCGATATCAACGTGTACTTGCGTGACGTGCCGGCGAAGAACGTGCACCCGCAGATCGCGATCTACGACGGGGCCCATCTCCTCCGGAGGCTGCCGATTCTCCACCCGGTGGTTGGGGTAAACCGCGTCTGGTGGGATCTCGGCGTGCAACCGGTTCCGCATATCGCGGCCTACCACGCGACGCAGACCGGATTTATAGGGCCGACGGTCGTCCCCGGCACCTATACCGTGGAGTTGACGGGCCTCGGTGCGCCGCAGCGTCGCGAGATCCACGTGCTCCAGGATCCCAAATCGGATGCAACGATCGCCGAGATGCGCGCTCAATATGCGTTGGCGATGCAGCTGCGCGCTGCGTATCGGCGTGTTGGCAACGAGGTCGTGCAGTTGCGCCGCCTCCAAACGCGCCTCGAACGATCGGGAAAGAAGGCCGATCTTGCGAGGGTGAACGCGGCGCTCTCGCTCCTCTATCAAGCGAATACGCAGAGCTGGGAGGATACGTTGCGCGTCCCCGAGCGGTTGTACGAACGCATCTACAACCTCGGCCAGGAGGTGCAGAGCGGCGATTACGCGCCGACGCGTGGTGAGGTGCTGCTGGCTCGCGATCTCGAAGGCAAAGTCAATGCAGCGATGCGAGCCGATAACGCGCTTATGCGATCGGCTTCAACACGGGCTTAAAAACGCGGTCGTAGATCCACAGGAGGAGCGCCGTCACGACGCCCGCGCCGGTAACGATGAGCCAGATCGTCGCCGGGTGATCGCCGGCGCTCCCGTAATGCTGCAGTAAGGTTCCGCCGAACCAGCCGCCGACGATCGAGCCGATCCCGATCGGGAGAAACGCAAAGCCCATGTAGGTCCCCTGCTGCCCCGGCGGAGCGAGGCGCGAGATGTACTCGTAGTAGCGCGGCGATTGAATGATTTCACCGAGCGCGAGCACGACGAGGCTGAGGATCGCCATCAGAACGCTCGCCTTCGTGGCGATGAGCAGCCATCCAACCGAGGTGACCAGCGTTCCCAACGTCAGCGCTTTAAATGACGGAATGCGCCGCGTGAGCGCGTTCATGGCGACGGTGAGCGTGATGACGATCAACGGATCGGTGATGAGAATCATGGCGGTGTTGGCGTTCGGGTCGACGTAATCGTGAATGTAGATTGGAAGGATGAGATATTGCTGCCAATAGACGATCCAATACCCTGAAAAAATAACGAGGAAGAGCACGAAACGCCAGTTGCTGAAAACGGTCAGAAAATCGCGCGCGGTTTTCGCGAGGGAGCTTGAAGATTCGTCGGCGCGCGCGCGCGGCTCGCGGAAGAAGATGAGCACGACGAAGAACATCAGCGCGACGCTCAGCGCTGCGATGAGAAACACGTCTTGCGGCGGAAGGCGCGAATGGAGCCAGCCGGCGAGGAATGGCCCCATCGTGCTGCCGATATTGACCATCGTGTAATAGATCGCATAGCCGATGGAACGAACGCTCTCTTTCGATGCGCGTGCGGTGGTGCCGACGACGGAGGGCTTCACCAGTGCAACGCCGAGCGCGGGCAAGAAGAGAATGACGCCGGCGAGCAAGCCGAGCGGAACCACGGCGCGCACCGGCGCTAACCAGGGTGCGCCGATCGAACCGACCATAAAGTAGGCGCAGGTCAGGATAAAATATGCTGCCGAGAGCGCGCGACGGAAGCCGATACGGTCGGCGAGCGCACCTCCGAAGATCGCCATCACCCAAACGGCCCCGCCGAAGATGCCGCTGAGACTTGCGGAGAGCGCGCTGGAGAATCCCAGCGTCTGATTGAGGTAGAGCGCGAGGGTCGAGAAGACGGCGTAGTACGAAAGACGTTCGAAGATTTCGCTGATGTTGGCAACCCAGAACGGTCGCTCGAAACCATGCCGAATTTCGTCGATCTTCATGGGTCTCGGCGTTTCACAGCCGCCCTGGGAGATTCCCGTTTACTGGGGGATCGAACGATACCCGATGCTGCGAAATCTGCCGGTGGGAACGTTCGTCGATCGCCGGAGTGGTTGAATGGAGTCTCGATAAAAAAAGTGGGCGCTTGCAGCCGAAGGCCGCAGCGCCCACTCGAGAGGATCGTCGCTTCCGCTCGGAGCCTACTGAATGACGACTCCCGTGGTCGTGACCCCGATGTTCGCGGTGACGTGTTGCCCGTTGGTATCGGCGAACGTCGCCGTGCATGTGCCGGCATTCACACCGGTCACCGTGAAGGTGAAGCTCGGGCCTGCCCCGCTGCTCGGGGTGACGGTCGCGATCGTGCTGCAGGTATCGCTTTCGGTGAACGTGCCGGTGTAGCCGGTCTCCGTCACGACGAGCGTCTGCGCGTTGCTTGCTCCGGTACCGGTCAATGCGAGCGAGCTCGGTGCGACTGCGAGCGGATTCGGCGTAGGCGTGGGCGTGGGCGTGGGGACGGGAGTGGGCGTGGGAGCGGTAGTCGGGCTCGGGCTCGGGCTCGGGCTCGGCGTGGCAGTTCCGACGGTGATATTTTGTAACTGCGTCGGCACGGCGATAAGGCCGCCGTAGCCATTGATGGTGAGCGATGCTGAGCCCGGCGAGAGTGCGGATACGTAGGCTTGCCCGTTGGGGCTGATAATCGTCTGCGGGCCCGCGGCTTTGGGGGCTCGCTGGGTGGACTGCAATTTCTGCTGCAGGCCCAGCACGGCGCCGTTACTTGAGGAAATCGTAAAAGGGCCGAGATACCCTTGCTGGCTCACCTGCAACACCGCCGTCTGCCCGACGGATTGTAGCGATCCAATGAGGTTGACGGTGAGCGCGGGCGCTGCGGGTGAGGTCGTGGTTCCGGGCCCGGAACTCGATCCTGACGAACATGCAGCGAGCGCTCCTATGCCGAGAAGGAACGCGCATCCCAAAAAAAACGAGCGCCGTAAGTTCATCAAGACTCTCCTTACAGTAACGAATGAGGCGGACTTCGCTTGCCTTTAAGGCACTCCTCCTACGGCGCCATAGATCTCAACGTTCACGCGAAGTCCAAATGGCTGCTTGCTTCGCCTAGGGTATCAAGGCAAGCGAGCGTGGCCTCTCGGAACCTGGTGGATCGAAATGCTTTGCGTCACGCGTTCCAGATTTTTTGCGGCGACCGTAATGAGGCCGCCGCGCGGGCTATCCAGGTCGGCGATGATGTAACTCGCGACCGCGAGTAGCAGGGGGAGCAACACGTAAAAACGTCGCGGATTTTCGCTCGGTTGCTCGTAGTAACCGATCAACCCGCACGAGAAGATCGCAATGACGATCATTAGCGCCCAGGCCGGCACCGGGACACGATCCTCCCACGCCGCCTGAGTCGACTGCTCGGCGTCCGTCACTTCGTTCATACCTTCGACGACGAGCGCGGTGATCGAATTCTGGTGCGCGAATGCCGGTATTCTGACCGATTCCCAGAGCTTGTTCTGTAACGTCAGCGTCGCACGAAGGATTTTTGCATCGGACGCATCGTTCGGCGCATTGTATAAGGCGATGCGGTCGTTGAGGTACGCGCGGAGGAGCTGCTCGACGTGCAGCGCTTGCGGTTGCGGCAAGAGGCTCGCACGTTCGTACTCGGTCCCGATGACCGAGGCCTCTTGGGCTTCGAGGCTCTTGCGATGATCGTATCTGGCCGACGCCATTGAGAAACTAAAACCGACAAGCAAGCTTAGCAGCGTGAGCGTTGCCGAGAGAATGAGATTGAGGTCTTCTCTCTCGCCTTCGCCGAGGGCTTTGCGACGCGCGCGCAGCCATCTACCGAGCGTCGCTGCGACGAGCAGTACGACGAGCCAAAGAATCGCCCAGAGAAACGGATGGTCGAGCAGTCGATGCATAACGGTGTGCCTTTCGAGAAGCGGATGCTCGTTCGTTCGGCCTTACTCGGTGCGCGGAAGCTGCGGCCTCGCAACCAAGAACGCGCGGGCCCATTCCCGAATTTCCGCGCTCCCTCCTCCCGCTGGGAATCTTCGACGGGCGAATCGACCGGGTCGCTGCTCGCCCGCGCGGCCATTCAACACTCCGGCACAACTACGAAAGAAGCTTCTGTAGGTCGGCGATTGAAATCACGTCGGCTTGGCGCGGAAAGACCTTCTCGAGTAATAGCGCGTGAACGTCCGGGGCGGGGTCGGCGCAGGCGTCGGCGAGGACGAAGAGCCGGAAATCGCGGTCGGCCGCATCGCGGATCGTCGAAAGCACGACGCCGCTGGTGCTGATTCCCGAGAGAATCAACGTGTCGATACCGCGGCTGCGGAGTTGCTCGGCTAAATCCGTGGTTGAAAATGCGCCGACGCGCGTTTTCCGCACGACGATGTCGCCGCTTTGCGGCGCGAGACGCTCGTCGATCGCCGTCGCCGGCGCATCGGCGTGGAAGGCACGCCCGGCGCTCTTCGCAGCCGCGAAACTCTTATTACGCTCGGGGATCGCGGCGTACTCGCTCTCGGTGAAACCGACGCGCACGTAACCGACGTGTCCGCCGCACGCGCGCATGCTGCGAATCGCCAGTGCGGCTTTCGCTATTAGCGCGTCTGCGTGTTCGAGCATCCCAACGATGCCCGCTTGAAAATCCATGACGAGCAGCGCCGTTCGCTTCGCATCGATCCGCTGGGTGGTCTTCGACATGTTTATACTCCTTCTGTAGAGGGTGGTGAACTCGGTTCGCTTTCTCGACGGCTGCCGCGCAGAAACGATGCAACGGCACCGAAGAGCGAGAGCGTGGTCGCAAGCGCGAAGACGACCACGAGCCCTTGGTGGAACGCACCGGCGATGAGGTGCGGGAAAAAACTCGTCCCCGTGAGTGTTTTTCGCTGAACTGCGGAGAGCTGCGAGAGCGCGCCGGTTGGCGCGAGGAGGCGCTGGAGCGGATTCGTACCGAGAAAGGCCGCGAAGAGTGAGGAGACCGGCGGAAGCGCCGCGATATGCGCCGCTACGTTCGTCGGGACGCCCTGCTTCGCGAGCCCGGCGACCATTGCCGCGGGAAGCTTCTTGGCGAGCACGACGATCATAAGCGAAAAGAAGATGCCAATCGAGAGCAGGTTGCCCGAGTTCTGAAAGGTCGCCCGCATTCCCGAAGCAACGCCGCGCTGCGCGGCCGGAACGCTACTCATGATCGCCGAGGTATTCGGCGCGGCAAACATTCCCGAACCGATTCCCGTTCCCGC
>JABEUW010000039.1 GCA_013043945.1 Vulcanimicrobiota bacterium
GAGCGCTCGCACGCCTTCGTAGGCGCGCGAGCGCGCTTCTTGGAGCGTCGCGCCGACGGCACTCACGGTGAGAACGCGCCCACCCGGGCTCGTGACGCTCCCCTCAACGAGTTGCGAGCCACCCCAGAACGCGCGTACCCCCTCGGGCAAGCGAAGCTCCGCGGGGAGATCGGCGATCGGCGTATTTTCGGTGGGATACCGAGAACTCGCCAAAACGACACCCACGCATGGCTCGGGGTTCACGCGAGCGAGCGAGAGATCGATCGCGCCGTCGGCACAGGATTTTAAGAGCGCCGCAAAATCACCGCCGATGCGCGGCATCAGCACCTGCGTCTCCGGGTCGCCGAAGCGCACGTTGAACTCGATCACCTTCGGGCCATCCGCACACCACATGAGGCCGGCGTAAAGGACGCCAACGAAGCGTTCGTTCTCGGCAGCCAACCCGCGTAACGTCGGCGCAAAGATGCGCTCGCGTACGATATCCATAGAGTCCTCGGGAAAACCGTGCGGCGGAGAATAGGCTCCCATGCCGCCGGTATTCGGACCGGTATCGCCATCGCCGGCGCGCTTGTAATCGCAGGCGGCAACGAAGGGCATCATCGCACGCCCATCGCAGAGCGCAAAGACCGAGAGTTCGCGCCCCACGAGCCGCTCCTCGAGAACGATATCACTACCGCCGCCCGGGATCGCCCGCTCACCGTACCAGCGCGCGAGCAACGCCTCCGCCTCGGCGGGCCCCGAGGTCACGACGACGCCTTTCCCGGCGGCCAGCCCATCGGCTTTCACGACGACACCGCGCTCGCCCCACGAAGCGAGCACTTTGCGCGCGTGATCGAGGCCGTGTACGACCGCGTAGCGCGCACTCGGCACGCCGTTGCGCTCCATGAAGCGCTTGGCAAAACTCTTCGAACTCTCCAGCCGTCCGATCGATCGATTCGGGCCGAATACTGCGAGGCCGAGTTCTCGTGCGCGGTCGGCGACGCCGGCGGCGATCGCCGTCTCGGGACCGATCACGACGAGATCGATACGCTCCTCGATCGCCCGTTGCGCGATTCCCTTCGCGTCGGTAACCGGAAGGCTCCAGTTCGTGCCGTGAAGCGCAGTGCCGGCATTCCCCGGCGTCGTAAAGAGCGCTTCGCATGAAGGTGAGCTCGCGATGCGCCAGCCGAGCGCGTCTTCGCGCGCACCGTTCCCAACGAGAAGGACGCGCATTACTCCCACTCCACCGTTGCGGGAGGCTTCGAAGTAATATCGTAGGCGATACGGTTGACGCCGGCCACTTCGTTCACGATTCGCGTCGAGATACGAGCGAGCAGATCGTGCGGCAAGCGCGCCCAGTCGGCGGTCATTCCATCCTCGCTCACGATCGCGCGCACCGCGACGAGATTGGCGTAGGTCCGCCCGTCGCCCATCACTCCGACCGATTTCACCGGGGTGAGCACGGCGAAGTACTGCCACGGATGCGGCTCGAGCACCGCACGGTCGATCTCCTCGCGCACGATGGCATCGGCCTCGCGTACGATCTGCAGGCGCTCTCCATCGACGGCACCGATGATTCGTACCGCGAGTCCCGGCCCCGGAAAGGGTTGCCGTGCGACGATATGTTCGGGCAATCCGAGCACGCGGCCGAGCGCGCGCACCTCGTCCTTAAAGAGCGAGCGGAGCGGCTCGACGAGTTCGAAGTTCATGTGTTCGGGGAGGCCACCGACGTTGTGATGCGACTTAATTTTGTGCCCCGCTTTACTCTGCGGAGTCTTCGATTCAATCACGTCGGGATAGAGCGTTCCCTGGACGAGATAACCGACGTCGGGTAATTTTGCCGCTTCTTCTTCGAAGATCGCGATGAATTCATGCCCGATGAGAATGCGTTTACGTTCGGGATCTTCGACGCCGGCGAGCTTTGCGAGAAAACGTTTCGACGCATCGACGTGAATGACATTGAGATGGAGCACGTCGCGGAACGCCGCGAGGACCTCATGTGCTTCGTTCTTCCGAAGCAGGCCGTGGTCGACGAAAATACAGGTGAGCTGCTCGCCGATCGCGCGAGCGACCAACGTCGCTGCGACCGCCGAATCGACGCCGCCGGAGAGCGCACAGATCACGCGGCGCGTTCCGACGCGCGCACGAATATCGGCGATACTCCGATCGAGAAAGGATTCCATCGCCCAGTTGGGAGCGAGAGCGGCGACGTTGTGCAGAAAGTTCTCAATGAGCTTCTTGCCGTACTCGGTATGTACCACCTCGGGATGAAATTGCACGCCGACCATTCGCCGCTTCGTACTAGCCATCGCGGCGATCGAACAGCGTGGGGTCGCCGCCAACGCGTTGAAATCTGCGGGAAGCCGCTGCACCGAATCGCCGTGCGACATCCACACGCGCGATTGCTCCGGTATGCCCGCGAGCAACGGATGCGATCCGTCGAGCACGCGTAACGTCGCCGGCCCATATTCGGGTGCGCCGCCGGAGACCAACTCCGCACCGACCTGCCGCGCGAGCAACTGCATGCCGTAACAGATCC
>JABEUW010000040.1 GCA_013043945.1 Vulcanimicrobiota bacterium
GCCACTTCGAGTATCGCCGCAACGGCGGAAGCGGCGTAACCATTTCCACGTTTTCGCGGCGCGACGCCATACCCTATTTCAAGGCAACCCTCCGAAACCGGGCGCCGATAGCTGCAGAGACCGACAACCTCGCCATCGACCACGATCATCCACGATCCACGACAGCCTGCAGCATGAAGCTGCGCGGTTATTTTCCGCACGATACCTAGGACAACCGGGTCGTCGACGCCGCCCTCGGGAAGGTTCAATCCGTTTTGAAGCTCGCACCCTCCGAGCATCCACTGAAAAGCTTCGTCCGTCGCTTCAATCAAGAGTACGTTCGGCGCTCTCTTCTGTCCCATCATTTTCGACGATGATGTTCGAAACATCGCTCGAAGGCCCTGGCACCATCCGACGGCCGATGCCATTTGTTCGAAAGCTCCAACAGCACAAGGGCTTGCCGCAAGGACTCGATAATCTCCGCCCGATGAAATCGGATTTCGCTTCGGCGCCCCGCGCCATTTCCGTTGCGGCTATGGGCCTCGCACTTTTTTTATCGGGCTGCGGCGGCTCGACGAACATCCCCCTCCGTACGAGTATCGGCCCGACACCCGCCGGTACCATTACGGAATTTGCAAACGGCATCAGCGCTGGGGCCGGACCTCTGCAGATCGCGAAGGGCCCCGACGGCAACCTCTGGTTTACGGAGTCGAGCGGTCGAATCGGGCGCATCTCTCCTGGCGGAGCGGTTACGGAGTTTCCGGTTGGAACAACTCCGAACCCCGGGCTTCGAGGCATCACCAGTGGCCCCGATGGGAACCTCTGGTTCACCGAAATGTACGCAAATCGGGTTGGACGGATAACGCCTTCCGGCAGCGTCACCGAATTTTCGACAGGGATTCCCCCGAGCGCCGCTCTCGACGGCATCACCTCTGGAGCCGACGGAAACATCTGGTTTGCGGAAATGGGCGCGATCGGGCGCATAACGCCCTCGGGTGTCGTCACCGAATTCACCAACGGCCTTCTCCACGACCAGCCCAACGCAATCACAGCAGGGCCCGATGGGAATCTTTGGTTTACGGAATGCGGCGATATGGTTGGCCGCATTACGCCAAAAGGCACAGTTACGCAGTTCACAGTCGGCATTTCACCCAATGCTGGCACCGCCGACATTGTGGCGGGCCCCGATGGAAACTTATGGTTCACCGAATATTGCGCAAATAAAATTGGGCGTATAACGCCGACCGGCGTGGTAACCGAGTTCTCGACCGGAATCACTCCGCGCGCAGGGCTCGATGACATCGCCTCCGGCTCTGACGGAAACCTCTGGTTCACAGAGGGAGACGCCGATAAAATCGGGCGCATCACACCAACCGGGGTCGTCACCGAATTCTCGTACGCGCTTCCCAATGGGGCACGTCCATTCGGAATCGCACCCGGACCCGATGGGAACATGTGGTTCACTGAAATTGCTGCCAACGAGATCGGGAGCATCACGACGCAATGACGCGTCGCAGCGAAGTGGGCACGATGACACCGCAGCGCGCCTCATTACGCCGTCTCTGCAGCATGGCCCTGAACTCTAGCTACGGCACCACCCTCCACGCTTTGGGGAGCCTAACGCGTGGCATCCGCGCCGTTTAAGCCGTCGCTGCACAAACGCTTCGTAAACGAACCGACGAAAGTTGTTCGTCGAGTAGATCAACGGTGGGGGCGACGCTAGAGCGCAATTCAGCTTTGTTTGCGGCGTGCACGGGAGCAGGCGGTGCTGCCCGGCATCCTCCTTATTCGCGCATGCAAGGATACACAACGACGCGCGCGACTCGTCGCGAAACTTTTAGTATCGATTAAGAACTCGCGCAGGCAATGACGTCCGCTCCTGGCCCCGGATGCAGAAGTAAGCGGTAGCATCGGTTCGTACCCCCTGCCGCCGTACCTCAGCTAAAGTCGGTGCCCGAGCGACTACGAATACGGCGAGGTGTTCGGGACGCCGATAACCTCTCATTCGACGCGCTCGGAAAGAAGGGGGCAACGAGGCGCCGTCATATAGTCAATGAAATTCTTTCGCGTGCTTAGTGCTTTTCTGAAAAGGGACCCTCACACCAATGCAAGCCACGATTACCGAAGAAGCCCTCGTCGCATATTATGAAATTCGGGCGCGAGCCGAGCAGCGTTTTGAAGCAGCACACGGGCAAGCGCAGAACGATCGGGATGAGCTTCGCGATCGCATTGAAGAAGTTGGTCAAGCGCTCTATCGCAAACGCCTAGGATCGTTGCTCGATCTGACTATCGGTGAGATCGGAATCGGCACCGGTGATTTCGTGCGCTATGCTTTTCGGGAGCGCGCGCGCGCAATGATTCTCATCGATATTTCTAAGGATCGACTTCTAGGAGTTGAATCCGAAATCAAATCGTTAGGATCGGCGACGAGCACTACGTCAATAGTAGCGAATGCGCAGAAGATGGACGGCATCAACGATGGCGAGCTCGATCTGTTGGTTGCAAAGGAAGTCATCGAGCACTTGCCGGACTATCGTCCCTTCTTGCGTGAATGTCGGCGCGTACTCCGAACGGGCGGACGCCTCTATCTCACGACGCCGAATCGGCATTGCATAGATTTATGGCCGCGTGTCGCCCTCACTCGTCTCTTCCCGCCTAAAAAGTTGGTCGGCGAGCCGTTAGTTAGGAAGATATTCGACCAGCTCTTCGATTATATAACCGCCGAGGAATGCACGATACTCGCAGAACAACTGCCTCCAGGATTTAAAGAACATATCCATGAGTTTGCGCCACGCGAGTTGCTCGACGCCCTTGGCGTACACGGATTTCGTGTAGTGCGCCGATGGGGCACACCGCCGCAAATGTTCTACCATGAATTGCGATCGATTGCCGACGGTTTGCTTCCGAAATGGATCGAGGCAGATCGCCTCTCGTACGTCCTGGGCGACGATCTTCGCATAATCGCCGAGCGCGTCTCATAGACTTTTCGCAACAGCA
>JABEUW010000041.1 GCA_013043945.1 Vulcanimicrobiota bacterium
CCGATCCGTTTGACGAGAAGGACGGCACGCTCTGCGAGCGATTGGTGAACCCCGCGTAGAATATTTTCGCGCGACTCACCCTGGCTAACGTGATTGATAATCTCCGATTCCGCCAACACCGCGCAGACGCTCGAGATAGCTACCGGGTTATCGCCGTTCATCGAAAGCTCTCCGACCTCGGCGAGCTCGGTTTCGAGATACTTCGCGGCGCGCTCGACGAAGCCGCCGGCCCCGGCGGCGCATTTTTCGTTCGACTTAAATTCGCGGACGCGCCCACCCGGAACGATCTTGACCGCGCGCGAACTCTGAGCTCCGATATCGAGGACGCAACGCGTTCCGGGAAAGAGGGCGGCCGCGCCGTAGGCCGCCGCCGTGACTTCCGTGAGTTGAAGATCGCGTTCGGGATAGCTCGAACGGCCAAATCCAGTCGTTGCGATGTAGTGGAGATCGCTACGCCCGGCACCGATGCTCGCGAGTGCCTCGTCCACCGCGCGGTCGACCAATTCAATCAACGGCGGCCGCGTGCGCGTCGCCCGAGCGAAGAGTTGTCGCCCATCTCGGTCGATGAGAACGACTTTCGTGCTGCGCGAGCCAAGATCGACGCCGGCAATGATATTCATCTGCGTTCTCCTTTATGAAGCGGCTGCGGTCGACATCGCGTGTTCGAGTGCAAACACCGCTGCGCCGATCGCACCCATATAATGTGAATCCGGGCTAACGTTGAGCGGTGCGCCCAGTTTCTCTTCGAGCATTTTCACCATGCCGACATTGAGCGATACGCCGCCGGTGAAGGTGTAGTTCGGTTTTAATCCGACGCGTCGAACGAGGGCGATCGTTCTCGCCGCTATCGCACTGTGAATGCCGCCGAGGATATCCTCGGTTTTCTTTCCCTGCGCGACGTACGACATGATATCGGATTCCACAAAGACCGTGCAGACGGTCGATAGGCGCACCGGGTTGCGCGCTTTGAGCGAGATCGCTCCGATTTCATCGAGCGCCAGCCCGAGCGTCTCGGCGGCGGTGGAGAGAAATCGTCCGGTTCCGGCAGCACACTTATCGTTCATCACGAAATCGACGACCTCGCCGTTCTGTACGCTGATGCCCTTCGCGTCCTGACCGCCCATATCGATCACGGTTGAGGTGTCGGGGAAGAGCATGCTCGCGCCCTTTGCGTGGCAGGTGATCTCGGTAATCTGGAGATCGCCGAACGAGACTTTGAAGCGTCCGTACCCGGTACCCACGACGCACAGGACATCTTCGCGCGCAATGCCGCCCGCTGCGAGCACCGCTTCGTAGCCGCGCTCGCCCGCCCGAGTAATGTTCGCGCCGGTGTCGGTGAGAGCGCGAGCGACAATCTGCTTGTTTTCGTCGATAATAATGCACTTGGTCTGCGTCGAGCCGACATCGATACCTGCCGCGTACTTCATGCCGTTACTCCTTCCCGTATCGGGCGATGAGCGATCGATTCGAAGAACGCGTCGATGCGATTGCGCATCTGCGCCTCCGAGAAATAGCGCGGATCCTCTAAATCGGATTCCACGAGTAACGTCGGTACGCCGCGTTTGGTGAAGTACTCGCGCATATCGCCCTGCCCGGCGGAGAAGAGGCGGCAACTCTTCACCGAATGGATGATCAACGCGTTTGCGTTCCATTCTTCCAGATAGCGTTCGATCTGCTCGTAGCGCTGGAGGAAGTTGCGATTGGTAAGGTTCCACTCCAGGAGGTGGCGAGCGATCGATTCCAACGGATGGTCGGGGTCGTGCGTAAAGCCGAACTCCCAGAGCCCGCCGACGGTGGAATAGGTCGATGCGACCGCAACGGCATCCCAACGCGAGAACATATCGCGAAACGCGCGCAGGTGCGGCCATGGCGGCGGCCCTTCGATGACGTAGCGAAAGCGCTCTTTCTCCAAAGGCCCGATGCCGGCTTCGGCTTTAGCGAGCAGTTCGGCGTACGCCGTTTCGAAAAATTCCAGCCCCTGCGGAGTGCCGCGCAGGCAATAGAGCGGTGCCATCATAGTGACGGAATCGAAATACGCATCGTAGGGCGCAGGCGTGCGCTTGGTGAGGTGCTTGATCTTCGCCCAGAGATCGCCGGTAAGTGACGATAGGCGAACCGCTTCGCGCAATTTCTCTTCGTCGAGTTTTCGCCCGGTAATCTCTTCGCAACGCCCTATGAGATGATGGAGCTGGCGCAAAACGTACTCGATATCTTCTTTCGACGGCTTTCCCGACGCCGAGCGAATAAACGGAATATCGAGCTGAAAGGCCGACTGCCCCGTAAATTCTGCGAGGTGCCCGAACCAATCGAGATAGACGTTGCAGCCGACGTAATTGCAGAGTAAGAGCGAGGGTTCGGGGATGGTTGCGAATGGCGTCTGCCGCCCGCCGAAGTACATGCCGATATCGGCCTTAACGTAGGCGCAGTTATCCGATGAGTATCCCATGAATTCCGCGGACTGAATAAACGGCAGCGACTGCTTGCGCACTGCGAGTTGCAGTGCATTGACCTCCGGGAAGACCGGAAGAATATCGAATGCCCTGAGCAATTCGACCGGATTTCCGCCGATCAGCAAGTACGCAGCGGGGACGCCGCTGCCGTTCGCCGAGGCGGTAAGCGCCGCATAATACTCCGACATCAGCTCTTTTTGCAGATGGTGAAGTTTTCCCTGATAGTGGGTTTCGGTCATCGCACGTACTCCTAATCGAAAAGAAGGGACTCGACGAACGTTTCGATCTCGCTTTTAATCCGATCGAACATCCACATCTTTTCTTCAAACTCCAAGAAGAGATGTGGAATGCCGGCTACTTGTAGGGCTTTACGGTAGATCGGATAGGCGAAGAGCGATGGTTCGCAAAATTTTGCACAGAGCACGATCACTGCATCGGCACGGTGCGAGCGGGCGCGCTCGACGAGCAACTCGGAAGGCGAGATACGCATGTCGTGCTTCACGGGCGACGGCAGCGAGGCGTTGAGGTAGTCTTCCGCGAGCGAGAGCAGAGGATCGGAGGTGTTCTCCGGAACGTTGCCGTTAAACCAGCGGCGACCGATGAGAAAATCGTCGTCGACGAGATAGCAGCCGGCATCTTCAATCGCCGCGATGAGATCGAGCGGAGGCTGTTCGCAGAACGATCCCGTGAGGACGACGCGAATGCGGTCGCGCTCCCGCCCTTCGCGCGTTGCGGCGGCTTGCAGCGCATCGGCAAGCAGCTCGGCGTGCTCCTCGGGTGGAATGAGGTGCCCGACCCGTACCAAGGGGTAGAGTTCGCGCGTGCGCAGCAGATGGGGCGAATCGCGACGTAGGGCATAGAGGCGCCGGATCGTCTCGCGAACGCGGTTGTAGATCCGTATCGCGGCGCGGAGATCCTCGGTCGTCATCGGCCGTCCGCTCAGTTCGCCGGCAAAAGTGGCGACGCGTTCGTACTCGTCGCGCAGATAGCGTGGAGCTTCCTCGGCTTCGAAGTTTTGCGGGAAGTGGATATACTCCACCGGCGTCTCAGGAAAGTTTCGCGTATAGACGCTGGCGAGATTGCGAGCGGGGTCGCAAATGGAATGAAAGACGACGCCGTCGAGATCGTCGAGGAGCCCGGTCATCCCTTGCTCGAGCGTGCTCTTGATGATCGAGCAGATAAACGATTGAAAGCGCGAATCGGCGTGCGCGATCTCCATGCGGTTGCCGCCGCCGGCGAGCCCCACCGGCAGCACGCCGGAGGCGTAAAAAACCTCGGTGGGGGTATAGACAGGAAAGCATCCGATCGCGGCGCGATTCGGTGCGGCCTGCTTCCACGCAACGGCGGGGGCGAAGCCGGGCTCTTCGATAATGCGGTCGCAACGTTCGACGAGTGCTTCGATGCTTTGCGGTAAGCTCTGCGTACTCATGGCGCTTCCTTCCTAGTGCGAGGGAACGACGATCGTGCGTAGGCCGATGCCGGCGCGTAGAAAGTCGAGGCCGCGATTGATATCTTGGAGCGAGACGCGTTCGCTTACTAATTCTTTGATGCGAATCTGCCCGCGTCGCGCGAGTTCGATGATGCGCGGATAGTCGACGGGGCGACAGCCGAGCGAGCCGCGGATCTCTAACTCGGTGAACATCACTTTGCCGGCCGGAATCTCGGCGGGCTCCGAACAGAAACCGACGACGACGATACGCCCACCGCGGCGAACGCTTTCGATCGCGGTTCGGACGGTGTTCGGGTTGCCGATCGCTTCGAAGGCGATATCGGCGCCGCCGCCGGTCGCACGGCGTACCGCACGGGCGATGTCGGGGGCGTTGCTCGCATCGATAACGTGAGCCGCGCCGAATTGCAGCGCGAACTCCAAGCGCTCGGGCTTCATATCGACCGCCCAGACCTCGGCGCCCGCGGCGACGGCGATCTGAATGACGTTGATGCCGACGCCGCCGCAGCCGATCACGACGACGCGATCCCCCGGACGTACCTCGCCGCGATTGACGACGGCGTGGTACGGAGTCGAGACGGCGTCGGCGATGAGGCAGGCTTCTTCGAGCGGCAACTCGTCGGGGAGCAGCAGGACGTCTTTCGCCGGTACTTTCAGATATTCGGCGTAGGCGCCGTCGATATGATTGCCGAGCATGATGCCGTTCGCGCAGATGTTCTCGCGGCCGCGCCGACAGGCTTCACAGTGACCGCACGATAGAACCGCGGGAACCAAGACGCGATCGCCGACACGGCGTTCGATCGCGCCATCGCCGACGGCGAAGACGGTCCCGGAGGCTTCATGGCCGAGAATAAGCGGCGCCGGTGCGAAGGTAGGAACGCCGTGATCGATATAGTGCAGGTCGGTGTGGCAGAGGCCGCACGCCGCAACTTTAATGACGATCTCACCGTGCCCGGGCACCGGCATCGGCCGTTTCTCGATTTCGAGCGGTCGATTCGGCCCGATGAAAACCGCGGCGTTCATCGGCGAGCGCGCCGAATCGCGGCGTAATCGGGTTCGCGTTTTTCAACGAAGGCGCGCATGCCTTCGGCGGTCTCCGCACCGGCGAAATGCGATGCCAGCCACTCGCGGGCGTGGCCGATGGTGGCGTACCACGACTGGTCTTTCCAGTAATTCACCTGACACTGCGTATAGCTCAAGCATTGCGGGAACTTATCGAGCAATTTATTGCAGAGATCGCGGACGACCTCGTCGAGTTGTTCGTACGGTGCGACGCGATTCACGAGTCCCCAATCGAGCGCTTGCGCGGCGGTAATCGGTTCGCACAAGAAGAGCATCTCGCGCGCGCGACGATCGCCGACGATGATCGGGAGCCACTGCGTGCCGCCGCCTGCGGCGACGCTGCCGACCCGCGTACCGACCTGGCGGATCGTCGCATGTTCGGCGGCGACCGCAAGATCGCAGGCCATATTCATCTCGTTCCCGCCGCCGACGGCCATGCCGTTGATGCGCGCGATCGTCGGTTTACCCATATTACGAATCGTGTCGAGACAATCTTGGAAGAGCACCATATACTTCCAAAATTGCTCGGGATGCTCGACGTACCGTTCGGCGTACTCTTTCACATCGCCGCCGGTGCAAAACGCCTTGCGCCCCGCACCGGTGAGCACCACGACGCCCACTTCGTCATCCCACATCGCGCGACGGAGCGCTTCGTGCAGGCGCCCCAACGTCTCGGTCGTGTAGGCGTTGTAGGCTTGCGGGCGATTGAAGGTAATCGTCGCCACGCGGTCGTCGACGGAGTAGAGAACGTCCTCTTGAGCGGTGCTCGCCTCGGTGGTCGCAGTCATCGGTATTCATCTCCTTTGGAAAGAGTATGCGCCCAAACGGGAGAGCGCTTTTCAAGGAATGCCGCTATGCCTTCGGCCCCGTCGCGGCTGGGCAAGAGCTCGTCGCGATACGCATGCATCGCGAGCGAAAGATCGTCGAACCGAATCGCGCGCTTGCACGCGCGCACGGCGACGGCGGAGAATCCGAGAAGCCGCGCGCAGAGCGCCTCCGTCGTTGCGGAGAGATCCTCGGGAGCGAGGACGCTGCCGACCAGGCCCCACGCTAGAGCGCTCTGCGCATCGATCTTGCGCCCGGTAAGGATCGCATCGAACGCGCGTTGGGTGCCGATCGCTCGCGGCAGAAGCGCGCATGCGATCGGCGGGAGTGCTGCGAGTTGTACTTCGGGGAGAGAGAAAAATGCTCGCGTCGAGCAGAGCGCGAGATCGGCGAGCAAAAGGAGTTCGAAGCCGCCGCCCATCGCCGGGGCATTCGCCGCGCAGACGATCGCCGGAGAGGCGGAGAGAAAGGCGCGCGCCATCTCTTCGAATGCCGCGAGCATCTCGGGTGCTTTTTCGGGCACGTGGTCGCCGACTTCAACCCCGGCGCAGAACGCGCGTTCGCCGGCGGCCTCGATACTGACGACGGTACAGCTCTCGCTCTCGCGAATCGCCGCAGTGAGCGCGCGAATATCGGCGATGCCGAGCACGTTGAGCGGCCCGGCCTGGAGCGTAATACGTGCGCGGCGCCCTTCGCGCGCCCATGCGATGCGCTCGTTCATGAGGAAGCCTGCGCGACGAGTGCGCCGCTGCGAAAACCGCGCAGGAAGAGCTCGGTGAGCCGTTCGGCGGTCGCTTCGACGTCGCCGTCGGATTCTTCGCGATACCATGTCGGCGCCCAATTCAGTATGCCGAAGAGTGCGCCGGCGGCGACGCGGGAGTTGCCTTCAGCGTGTGGCTCCAACTCGGCGAGGAGTTCGACGAGCGATTGAAAGTAACGCCGCCGCCGCACGCGCGCACCGCTGCTCGATTCGCGATCGAGCGCCTGCATATCGTGCAACAAGACGCGGTAGGAGCGATTGTTCGTTAACAGATAGCGAAGATGTCCGCGTACGAACGCCGCGAGCCGCTCGTGCGGATCGGCGAGGCGCGCACCTTCGGCGGTCCCCGCTTCGAGCCGATCGAAGATGCGTTCGCAGACGAATGAGAGGGCTTGCTGCTTACTCGGAAGGTAGTAGTAGAGGCCGGCGACGCTGATGCATGCGGCGCGCGCGATGTCGCGCATGCTGGTGGCGTGGAATCCCTGCTCGGCGAAGAGCGATTCCGCGCAGTCGAGGATATCTTCGTACCGTTGGTCGTAGGCCTGCACCGATTGCGCTCCCTCGTTCGAGCTCGAATCGTTCTATCGAACGTTCATTCGATTCGAATGTACGGGAATGGCGCGCGGGCGACCATAGGCAAACCTGCCGATTTTTCTAGGTCAAATGAATCATGCCACGTTGGAGCGCGAGGACGACGGCTTCGGCGCGTGAGTGGGCGCCGAGCTTTTGGAGCAGGTTGCCGATGTGGTTGCGGGCGGTCGCCGGGGCGAGTTGGAGCTCCTCGGCGATCTGGGCGGTACGGAGCCCCTGCGCGAGCAGGCGCAGGACGTCGCGTTCGCGCCCGGTCAGGGCGACCGCCGGCATCGAGGGCGGCGCTGGGCTCGGTTGGCGCTCGCGTTGCGCCCCGGCGGCGATGCGCTTGAGGTGGCGCGCGGCGACGCTCTCGCAGAGCAGGTGCAACGCGACCGGGCGCCCGCGCTCGTCGGGGACGACGCAGGTGACGGCGTCGAGCCAGAGATCGCTGCCGTCGGGGTGCGGGATGACGATTTCGAAGCGGCGCGGCGCGCGAAATTGCGCGCAGCTCTTCTGCACCGCGCAGCCGGGCATACAGAGGTGGGAGCCCGATGGCGTTCGCCCGGCGAGGACCTCGTGGCAGGGGCGCCCGAGTGCCTCTTCTTCGGATCGGCCGAGGAGGGCGGCGGCGGCGCTATTCCAGAGAACGACCGTTCCGTTCTCGTCGATGCCGACGAGCGCGTCGGCACTCTGCCCGAGGTGCAGCGACATCGCTTACCGCGCCGATGCGAAGAGCCGGTTGCGTTCGCGTTCGAGGCGATCGGCGGTCTCGATCGCTTCGGAGCACTCGTTGGCGTATTCGTGAATGAGCTCGGCCATCTGCATATAATCGCCGTACATTGCATAGGCACGTTGCGCTGCAGCGCGCGATTCTCGCTCGGCATCGCCGAGCGTAGTGTTCGCCGCAGTGACGAATCCGCCGATACGTTCGAATGCCGCCTGCGCCGCACGTGCGTGCCGTCCGCTCGCTTCGGCCTTGCTGACATCCGACGCGATAGCGCCGGCGGTCGCCTTACTGCGCTTGTCGAGATCGGCGAGGACCGAACGAATCTCTTGCGTCGAGGATTTTGTTTTATCGGCGAGCTTTCGCACCTCGGTCGCGACGACGGAGAAGCCCCGCCCGTGTTCGCCGGCGCGCGCGGCTTCGATCGCGGCGTTGAGAGCGAGGAGGTTCGTTTTATCCGAGACCGCGCGTACGACGCTGACGATATCGACGATTTGATTCATCGACTTTGCGAATTTCCCGAGCGCGTCGCGGCTCTGCATCGCCATCGTTGCGAGCGCGTCGATGGTGGAGAAGAGCCGTTCGACGATGCGATCGGCGTCGCCGAGCTGCGCTTGCGCCTGCGCGCAGCGCTCGCCGAGCGAGGCGAACCGATCGGCGAGGCCGTTGCTCGTCTCGGACATGCCGTGCGATTGCCCGGCGAGGCTCTTGAGCGAACTCACGATCTCGGTCTGCGCGGTCTTTCCGATTCTGCCGGCCGAGTTCCGTACCACCGCCACCGAGGTATCGATCGCGTGGATAACTTCGTCGACGGAAAACGCGCGCGTATGCCGCGCGTCGATCGTCGCGCGCGGGTTGCTCCACGCCTGCAGTTCGCGCGAGAGCAGCGCCTGATAGATATCGGGCGAGAAGAGCGGCTCCATGCGCTCCCATACGAAGGTCGCCGCTTCGATAAATTGTTCGCGCTCGATATCGGTGAAGCGGTGAACCTCCAAATGGCGCTGCAGCTCGGAGAGCGCCTCGGCCTCTTGCTCCGCTGCAATCGAGCGATGCATGTTGCGTGCCTCTTCGAACGCTTGCGCGAGTGCCTTGCGATCTTCGGGCGAGAGCTGGCGCAAGCGATCGGAGTTGGCGAGAACGATCTGCGTGTTGTAGGCGTGCGCGGTCAGGGTGAGATAGCGCTGCCCTTCGTAGAGTTTCGCACCGACGATATTGGCGAGCGGATTCTCTTGCGCGTCGACATCTTTAGCGACGAGTGCATCGTGCACGCGGTTGAAAGGAATGACTTTCGGAATCGAGCCGAAGGCGTGCATGAGCGCCAGGTAGACGACCGAATCTTGAATGCGGACCCGCATGCGTTTGAGATCGTCGGGCTGAGTGACCGGGTGCAACGAATTCGTGAAGTGGCGCATGCCGTTTTCGAGAAATCCGAGCCCTGTCAGCCCGAACGGCGCGAAGGATTGCAAAACGTGGCGCCCGAGCGGCCCGTCGATAACGGCGTGCGCCTCGGCGGGCGTGCTGAATACGAAGGGCAGATCGAAGAGCTGAACGAGCGGCGAGATCGATCCGGCGACGAAGGTGGTGACGCTGACGATATCGAGTTCGCCGGAGCGAACGCGCAAGAGCTCTTCCTGTTCGGTTCCGCCTTCGAATGGAATGTGTAACTCGATGCGAAGGCGCCCGGAGGTGAGTTCCTCGATGCGCTTCTGTACGTATTGCAGCGCGCGCGCCGGCGGGTAGCCGGGCGGCAGTAAGGTCGCACAACGTAACGTCGCGCCCTCGGAGCGCTGCACTGCAGTCGAACGCGAGAGATAGGCCATCTCCGCGCCATAGTAGGAAAGGCGCTGCGTCGCAAACGCTGCTTCGAGCGCTTCGCGCCCTTCTTCGGCCATCATCGTTGAAAGCGATGCGGTGCGTTCGATCATTTTATTCGATTGATCGCTCTGCTGTCCGCTCGCGTGCACCGCGCCGTCGATCGCATGCGAGAGATCGGTCGAGAGCGAGGCGACGACCTGGATCGCTTCCTGTGCCTGGCGAGCGAGCGGCGCAGATTCGGCGGATTGCTCGGCACTCGCTCGGACGGCGGCGATCGTCGCTTCGGCTTCGCGCCGTACTTCGACGACGAGCCCGGTGATAACGGAGGTCGATTCGCCGGTGGTCTTTGCGAGCCGGCCGACCTCGCCCGCGACGACGGCGAAGCCGAGACCGTGCTTGCCGGCGCGCGCCGCTTCGATGGCGGCGTTGAGCGCGAGCAACTGCGTCTCGTCGGAGACATCTTCAACGAAGGCGGCCATGCGGCCGATCTCGCTCATCAGCCGGCCGAATTCATCCATCGCCGCGGCGGTCTGCCCGGAGAGCTCGGCGAGTTGTTGGACCGAGGTGAGCAGTTCGCCGACGACCTGAACCGATTCGGCGAGCGCGCTGGTGGTGGCGTGCGCCTGCGTCTGCGCCTGCTGGAGCCGCGAGGCGGTCGTCCAGGAATCGCGGGAGAGCAGATCGGCGGTCTCGGCGAGGGCGACCATCAGGGTGGTCTGCTCCTGAGCCGTCGCGGCGATCGACTCCGAGATGCTCCGAACCGATTCGACGGCGTGCGAGATCGACTCCGAGAACTGCTCGAACGAGGGGTCGAGCGCTGGGGCCGCGGACGCATCGATCATCAGAGGGCGGAAGTTAGGA
>JABEUW010000042.1 GCA_013043945.1 Vulcanimicrobiota bacterium
ATCCCATTCCTTCGCTACTCTTTGCTTTCACGCTCACGGCACTCACATCGACGCCGCATCGAGCGGCAAGGTTGCAACGCATCGTCTCAGTGAACGCCGCGAGACGCGGACGCTCTACGACGATGGTCGCATCGAGGTTGCCGACCAGATAGCCCCGAGCACGAACGAGGGCAACGCATGCCGCCAAGAGCTCGAGGGAGTCGGCGTCCTTCCAACGCTCCTCGCTATCGGGGAAATGCTGCCCCAGGTCGCCGAGCGCGAGCGATCCCAGCAATGCATCGGCGACGGCATGTGCGAGCGCGTCGGCATCGGAGTGCCCGAGCGCTCCCCGCTCGCTGGGAATCTCGACGCCGCCCAAAACCAGGCGGCGACCGACGACGAGCCGATGGGCGTCGAAGCCGTGCCCCACCCGCATCATCGCGCGCCTCCGATGCGCAGCGCGCGCGCACGAAAAATCGCCGCGGCGAGTTCACGATCGCTCTGCTGCGTTACCTTCAGATTCTCCGCGGTCGATGGAACGATCGTACAGCGCACGCCGATCGCCTCCAAGAGTCCGATATCGTCGGTCGCCGAGATTCCCTCAACGACGGCGCGTTCGTGCGCGGCGAGCAGGTCGGCGTAGGTTGCAAATTGCGGTGTCTGCGCTCCCCAGAGGTTCTCTCGCGCTACCGTCGCACGAACGAGCAGCGAACCTGCCTCCGTTTCCTTGAGCGTATCGACGACGCGCGAAGCCAGAAGCGCCGCCCGTCCCGGCGCGACCTCGCGCATTCCCGCCTCAATCTCCTCAACGCGCACGCACGGGCGCGCGCCATCGTGGATTGCGAGCGCATCGCAGCGGCCGGCGAGCGCGCGCAGACCGTTGCGTACGCTCTCCTGACGCGTCGAACCGCCCCCGACGATCGGTTGCAGCCGTTCGCCGAGAATCGGTCGGGCGACGCGTTCGACATCCTCGAAGGCTTCGCGTGCCGTTACCACGGCCACGATGGAAAACGCTGCGACCGACGCAAGCGCTTCGAGCGACCACGCGAGCATCGGTCGACCGGCGATCTCGACGAGTTGTTTGAAGCCGCCGAAACGGCGCCCCTCACCCGCTGCAACCACGAGGCCCGCCCAGCGCATCACTCCTCGCTCTCCTCGCCCTTCGGGCGCGCAAAGATCATGCGCCCTGAGACCGTTTGCAACACGCTCGTCACGATCACGTCGAGCCGATCGCCGAGGTAACGGCGCGCTCGTTCGACGACGACCATCGTGCCGTCATCGAGATAGGCGACCCCCTGATGGGGCTCCTTTCCCTCGCGCACCACGTGCACGCGCATCTCCTCACCCGGTAGGACGACGGGTTTGAGCGCCGCCGTCAACTCGTGGAGGTTGAGCGTCATCACGCTCTCCACCCGCGCAACGCGCTGGAGATTATAATCGTTGGTGACGATTTTTGCGCCGAATTCGCGTGCGTAGCGGACCAGCTTTGCATCGACGTTCCCCGGTGCGAGTTCGGGATAATCGCGATCGACGACTTCGAGCCCCGCAACCTCCTGCAAGCGGCCGAGAACGTCGAGGCCGCGTCGTCCGCGCGCGCGCTTGAGCGCATCTGCCGAATCGGCGATCTGTTGGAGTTCGCGCAGCACGAAGCGCGGAAGCACGAACGGCCCCTCGAGAAATCCGCTTTTGATCGCCTCGACGACTCTCCCATCCACGATCACCGATGTATCGAGGACCTTCGGCGAGAGCCCGGAGACGAGCGAGGGCGGCAAGGGAACGATGCGCAGTTTTGCTCCGATTCGCGCTCCGAGATAGGCGATAAACATCGCAACGACCAGGTAGAGCAGGATCGCGATCAGGCTTCCCGTTTTCCCCGCGACTCCAACGAACTCAAAAAAAATGCTCTTCGTGAGATAGGCGATTACCAAACCAACGATCAGCCCGGCGGCTCCGCCGACGAGTTCGGAGGGTGCGAGGCGTTCCACTGAGCGCTCGACGGCGCGCGCTTCTTCCTCAAAAAGCGACTGCGCGATCGGCGCGAGAAATATCCCCAAAAGAGCGCCGACGACCGAGGCCGCGATATCCAAAAGGATCTGCACTCCCGAACCCGCCGTATGGAACGTCAGAATGCGGAGATAGGCCTCCTGCCCCACGAGAAAGCCAGCGACGGCGAAGAGCATCGCAAAGATCGCACGTAGGAGCGTCGAGGAGAGAGTCGTCGTTTTCACTCGATCGTCACAAAGGCCCCACAAACGGTATTAGCGAGCAATCGTCCACGCCGCGTTAAACGGAGATGCTCGTCGCTGCGTTCCAACACTCCGGCCTCGATAAAACCTGCGATGGTGGACGCGTACGTAGCGAGCGGATCGATGCCATACCGTTGATTAAAGGCCGAGGCATCGACCCCTTGTGCGGTACGCAGCGCGAGCATCATCGCCTCGCCGAGCCGCGCCAGGCCCAGCAGCCGTTCGCGTTCGCGAGGCGCCGGCTCGCCCCGTTCGATTGCGTCCATATACTCCGCAAGGCTCCGCGTCGCAGTGCTGCGCTCGCCGTCGAGATAGGAAGCCGCTCCAACGCCGAGGCCCAGGTAACTTCCATTCCTCCAATAGTTCGCGTTATGCCGACTCATGTGTCCCGGACGCGCAAAATTGCTGATCTCGTACTGCGCAAACCCCGCCTCACTCAAGCGATCCATCGCGATTTCGTAGAGCCGCGCTTCGAGTTCCTCGTCGGCGAATCGCTCCGGGGCGCGCGAATAGAGCCGCTCGAAGGGCGTTCCCGCTTCGATGGTAAGGCCATAGGTCGAGCAATGATCGACGCCGAGCGCGATAGCGGCATCGAGCGACTCGATCCAACTCGCCTCGCTCTGTCCCGGAAGGGCGAAGATCAGATCGACGGAGAGCGATCGTATGCCGGCGGCGCGTGCATCGCGAACGCAGCGCTCGACATCGGCGTTGCTATGACGCCGTCCGAGCGCGCGCGACTCCGATTCGCGAAACGATTGCACGCCGATCGATAGGCGATTGATGCCGGCACGGGCGTAGGCATCCATGTCACCGGGACGGACCGCATCGGGATTGACTTCGATCGTTATCTCGCGTGCCGAATCGACCGCCGGAAAACGCTCCCGGAGACGGGCGAGGAGATCGACGATCGACGCCGCGTCGTAGGCGTTCGGAGTTCCGCCGCCGAGAAAAATATTCTCCGCAGGACGTCGATCGGCAGCGGCAATCTCCCGGTGAAGGGCCGTCAAATACCGGAGGGCATCACTGCGTCGAAGCGGCCATTTCGCAAAATCGCAATAGGGACAGATATACGGGCAGAACGGCAAATGGACGTAGACGCCGCCGAGCGCCTCCTCAATCAATCGGCATCGAAAACACGGCACACGCGCGCGGACCCGAGTTGGTAGCGACCACCGGGCCGCAGGCATAGACGGAGAGCGACTCGCAGCCGCCAATGAGTTTTTCCCGAATCTCCTTCTCGAATTCGGTGGCCAGCTCCGGCGCGTCGACGGTTCCAACCATAAAACGAATCTTCGAGGTATTTGCGAGGCTACGCAAGGCAATACTAAGTAATTGCCGCCGCGACTTCTCGAAATCGTTCGTTTGCGTCGCCGACTCCGCCACGCCGTGATTGAGTTGGAGAATCGGACTCAAGCGCATCATCTGCGCGAGCGAGACGACGGCCTTATTCAAGCGACCGCTTCGGCCGAGAAAGGTAACGTCGGGGAGCACCATGTTGCCGCGCTGCGTTGCGAGTTTCGAACGCAGGCGCGCCGCGATTTCCTGTAAAGGGACCCCGGCCTTCGCGAGTTCCGCCGCGAGCATCGCGTGAAGTGCCAAGCCGCCGGAGAAGGTCTCCGTATCGACGACTTCTACCTTGCCGGGAAAGCGGCCCGCGGCCTCACTCGCCGACGCATAGGTTTTAGAGAGTTTCGAACCGATCGTCGGGCAGATCACCTCTCGTCCTGCATCGATCTCTTTTTGAAATATAGCGGCGAACTCATCGATCGAGGGCTCTTCGGTGATCGGATTCTCTTTCGAACTCATCAGTCGGCGATGGAACTCCGCCATCGTGATATCGATCCCATCCCGAAAACGCTCGCTCCCCCAGATGACGTAGAGCGGGACCTGCACGATGCCATATTTGGCTGCCATCTCGCGCGACATATCGCAGGTGCTATCGGTAACCACCGTGACGGACATGAATCTCCCCCTTTATTGTTGCGCGCTATCCGCTGGAAACCGATCGTCGAAGGCATCGGTGGCAACCACGCCGATCGCTCCCGCTCCGGCATGGACGGCGATGACCGGCCCCGCTTCGACGATGTCGACTGAAATAGTTCGACCCGCACAGCGTTCGATAATACGCTCGCGCATCTGCGCCGCAAGTTCGGGCGCCTGCGTATGGATGACGCGAAAGCGAGCCGGGGCGCGACCGTTCTCCTCGCTGCAGATGAGATCGGCCATCGTCTCTTGGGCACGCTTGAAGGTGCGTACTTGAGAGCGCGAGACGACCGCCCCCGCATCGAGCGTTAAGATCGGCACGATCTTCATCAGGCCGCCGAGCACCGCTGCCGCGCGTCCGATGCGACCGGTGCGACGCACGTGCGAGAGATCCGGGAACGACGCATAGAGCGGCGTTCGCTCCCTCATTGCGGTGAGGTAGGCGAGGATATCGTCCATCGCCGCACCACTCGCCGCCATCCGTGCCGCATCTTCGACGAAAAATTGCAACCCACCGGCGGCATTCATCGAATCGAAAAGCTCGATGCGCACTCCCTCGATACGTTCGGCGGCCGCTCGCGCGGCATTGATCGTTCCCGAGAGAACCGATGAGATCGAGATGCAGAGAATATCGTTGCCGCGAGCGGCCGCCGAAGCAAAGGCCTCTTTAAACATCGCCACGCTCGGCTGAGAGGTCGTCGGCAAGATCGGGTCGTGGCCGAGACGTTCGAAAAACTGCGGTCGCGAGATATCGATGTAATCGCGGAGCGATTCGTTGCCGAAGACGACGAAGAGTGGAACGACCGTTACCCCGATTTCGACGGCGCGCGCGGGATCGATATCGGCGGTACTATCGGTGACGATATGAATCGGCATTAGAGTTTCGCCCCCATTTCTCCAGCAACGAGCTGCCCGATCTTCCCGACGACGTCGGCACGCGCTTCTTCGATCGCCGCGCGAATTGCATGCTTGATGCCGTTTCGACCGATACGGCCATGCGAAACGATGCAGTTCCCTCGAAGGCCGAGGAGCGGAGCACCACCGTAGGTTTCGTAATCGTACCGTTTGCGCAATCCGCGCAGACGAGGCAAAAGCATCGCCGCACCGAGTTTTGCGAGGATTCCGCCGCCGAGTACTTCTTTTTTCACAATCGAGCCGAGATCGCCGATCATTCCTTCGCACGTCTTCAAGACGACATTCCCGACGAATCCATCGGCAACGATGACGTCGGCGACGTTGTGAAACATGTCTTTCCCTTCGATATTGCCGATAAAATGCACGGGTGCACGATCGAGCAGCGCGGCAGCCTCGAGCACCGCTGCGTTCCCTTTTGTCCGCTCTTCACCGACGGAGAGAATGCCGACGCGCGGACGCTCGATGCCCAAAGCAGCGCGCGCGTACGCGCTGCCCATGATCCCGAACTGCACGAGCCATTCCGGGCGACAGTCGACGTTCGCTCCGGAATCGAGCAAGACCGATGGGCCGTTGAGGCCGGGCCAAACCGTCGCGATCGCCGGGCGGGCGATCCCCTCGATCGTTCGGAGCTTTACCAACGAAATTGCAAGGAACGCACCGCTGTTGCCCGCAGAAACGACGCCATCGGCCTCGCCGGATTTGACGAGTTCGACCGCCCGCCCGAGCGAGGTGCGCTCGGCCCCGCGAAGGGCATGCGAGGCATGTTGATCCATCGGCACCGCCTCGGGAGCGTGCACGACGGCAACGTGCTCGCTCGCCGCTCCCTGCAGCAGCGGACGAATACGCGCTTCATCGCCGACGAGTACCACGTGCGCCCCAAACGCCTCGACGGCGAGCAAAGCGCCGGCGACGATCTCTTCAGGCGCGTGGTCTCCCCCCATGGCATCGACGGCTATACGCGGCTCAGTCATCGAGCGCGATCCAATACTCTGCGTTGTTCATCCCGCCGTAATAATACTCCACATCAAGATTCGGGAAGGCTTCGCGCATCGCATCGGCCAGCACCTTTGCATCGCGCTCTCGTTGTACTCCGCCATAGTAAAGAGTCAGCAACGCCCCGCGCTCCCCACCCATCGCCTTCACTGCGTCGTGCAGGGTCTCCGCAACGCTCTCCGCGACGAGCAACTCACCGTTCAACTGGGCAACGGGTCTCCCACGCGCGATGCGTATGCCACCGTGCACGGCGTCCTTTCCGGCAAAAAACAGTTGTGCCGCGCCGACGCGCGCGGCCTCAGCGAGGATCTTTTCGACCGGAGGGGTCGCGGCGTCGCCGAGCGAGCGCAGAGCAAAGAGCCCAGCAATACCTGCGACGATGTTGGTGGTAGGGACGACCGTAACGTGCTTCTCGCTTCGATTCGCAGCCTCGCGTGCTGCCATTTCGACGTTTTTATCGTTGACGAAGAGCACGACGTCATCCGATAGCGCCTTCGTAATCGCCAAGAGAAGGTCGCGAACGCTCGGGTTGACCGCCGCGGGAACGGTAACCTCGGCTCCCAATTCGCGAGCGATGACTTCGAAACCGTCGCCGGGAGCGACGACGACGATCGAGCGTGCGTGCGGGATGCTATCGACGACCAGGACGTGATGCTGCCGCTCCATATCGTCGACCTTTAGATGCGTCACCGTGCCGAATCGTTCGACGCTCTCGGTGACGCGCTGCGGAACGTCGGTATGAATGTGCACTTTGATCTTGGGCACCTCGCCGATCACCAACAGCGACTCCCCGAGTCTCTCTAACGTCGCGCGCACCTCGTGAACGCCGACGTTCGCTTCTTCGAGGATGAACTCGGTGCAGAATTTGTTCTCCCCGACCTGCTGCGTTTTCGCAAAGGCACTCTTTTTTGCCGGCCGACGTGGGAATGCGGTCGCCCGCACCTTCACGTCGGGGCGAAAACTCGATATTCCCTCGAGAAAATAGAGAAAACCGGCCCCACCGGCATCGACGACCCCGGCCTCCTTCAGAGCGGTGAGTTGATCGGGGGTGCGATCGAGCGCCTCATTTGCGGCACGAACCACGCCGGTAAGGAGTCGATAGAAATCCCGTTCGTGTAGAGCGAGCCGGTATGCGGCCTCGGCGGCGGCGTCGGCGACCGAGAGAATCGTCCCTTCAACCGGCCGTAGCAACGCCTGACGCGCCGCCGCGACGCTCTCGCGTAGCGCCGTCGCGAAGACGAAGGTATCGATCTCCCGCCGGTGGCGGACGTGGTGGGCGAACCCGCGCAGCATCTGCGAGACGATCACGCCGGAGTTTCCACGGGCACCCATCAGGCTGCCCTCCGCCGCGGCGGCAGCGACCTCGGAGAGGGGTGCGCTCGCGCATTTCGCGGCGGCGATACTCGCGGAGCGAACCGTTAGGAACATATTGGTTCCGGTGTCGCCGTCGGGGACGGGGAAGACGTTCAAATCGTTGAGTACGCCCCGGTATTTTCTTAAGAAATAGCTGCCCGCGGCGATAAACTTCGCAAAGGCGCGCCCATCGAGCGCGGTCACATCCATGGCCGCGCTCCTTTGGGCTCTCCCGGTCGAATCCTGTCCCCGCTCTCGTCGGGGCTCGCTATGCTCGGTGAGGATTACCCGCCGAAATAGCCGTTGAGAACCTTTTTGGCGCTACTCGCCGGGTTCTGGGCGATGAGCGTCGGGTCGGTAGTGACGATGATCTCCCCCGCCATCGCGCCGGGATAACCATGAACCCCAGGACGGTGAGCGGGCTGCACGGCGCTTCCGTAGGTCTTTGCGAGCACGGCGTGGACCGAACAATAGTAGGCGTAGATCCCCGGCTTCTTCAATCTCACGGTGTAGGTGGCAACGGGGTGCCCGGCCCCTGGCGTACCGGCGGGATCGCCGTTGATCACCGGGTTGAGTTTCCCCGTCGAGGGGTGGTAGCCAAGGACGGTATGCGGCTCGGTGTCCTCGTTGACGAAGACCACCGGCTCGCCCGGCGAGACGGCGACGGTGGGTTCGAGGAACTCGTTTCCGCCGTTCATATGAACATAGACCGGCGTGCTGCTACCGCTTCCGGTGCCCGCAGTCGATCCGCCGCATCCCGCGAGGGCCAGGCTCAGACAGGTGCCTACGAGGAGCGCGATTCGCCCTTTTTTCACAGAAACTCCCTTCAAGAGTCGAGCGTAGTACGATATGCTCAGTTGAACGCAGCCCGAAGGCGATTGGTGCCGCCACGAGCGAGCGGGCGACTTGGCTTGAAGTTCGTGCGACTGCGTGGTAAACTGCTCAGGCTTTTGCGAGCCGTTCTGCGGCCCGCCACCTCCCGCGACTTTCGTCGCACCACCGTTGTAAGGAACCGACTCAAATGGCGAAGCGCTGTGAAGTCTGTGGCAAAGGGCCGATGTCCGGCAACAACGTTAGCCACGCCATGAATAAAACCAAGCGTCGTTGGTTGCCCAACCTTCAGGCGGTCAAGATCGACGTTCGCGGCACCCACCGCACCGCCCGCGTCTGCACCGGCTGCCTGCGCGCCAAGCGCGTCACCCGCGCGGTTTAATCCCGCCGCGGCCGGCGTGTCGAAGCCACGAATCGGCATCGTCGGGGCAGGGCGAATGGGCGCGAATATCGCGCTCCGCCTCCACGACCTCGGGTATGCGATTCCCTCGGTCTACGATATCGACGCAACCGCCGCCGAGCGCCTATCGGCGCAGGTAGGCGCTGTCGTTGCCGCACGCCCCGCCGAGCTGACTCCACGCTGCGATATCGTCCTCACCGCCGTCAGCGACGACGCGGCGATGCTTCACGCCTTCGACGAGGGTCCCGACTCCCTGCTTCGGCGCGCGCGCGGACGCACGTTCGTGAACTGCGCCACCGTTGCGCCGGCGACCCATATCGAGGTCGAACGACGCGCGCGTGCAGCCGGCGCGGAGGCGCTCGAGGCGTGTATGGCGAGTTCGATCGTCCAGGCTCGCGAAGGAAGCCTCTATCTCATGATCGGCGGCGATCGCGCGCTCTTCGAGCGCTGTGAGCCGTTCTTCCGCGATATCAGCTCCGCGCTCGTCTACGTCGGTGAAGCGGGGCGCGCCGCCGCACTCAAAGCACTCGTGAACATGGTGATGAACGCCAATACTGCGGCGCTCGCCGAGGGGCTCGGGCTCGCCGATGCGCTCGGCCTCGACCTCAACCTCGTGCTCGACGTGTTCGCGCAGACCGGTGCCGAATCGCGCGTCCGTGCGACCGACGGGCTCGACATGCTCGCACGCGATCACGACACCTATTTCTCCGCCGAACACGCCGCCAAGGACTCGGGCATCGCGCTCGACCTCGCGCGCGAAGTTCAGCTGAGTCTTCCGGTCGCGCAAGCAACGCATCGACAGTACGAACGGCTGAAACGGATCGGTCTCGGGGCGCTCGACAAATCGGCGATCTCGGAGCTGACCTTTCGCTCGCGTCACGCCGGCGACGATGCATAAGGTCGCACTCGACGACGGCCGCGAAAGCACGCTCGAGCGTTGGGGAGAGCAGGGACCGGCGATTCTCTGTATCCACGGAATGACCAGCTCGCGTCGCTCCTGGCAACGACTCGCCGAGCATCTCGCCTCGCGCTATCGCGTCTACGCCTACGATCAACGCGGACACGGCGATTTTGCGAACTGTAGCGCCCCGATGACGCTCGCTCGATGCACGGCCGACGCCGCCGCGGTCGCCCGAAAGATCGGAGAACCGATCGAACTTCTCGTCGGTCATTCATGGGGTGGCGCCGTCGCGCTCGCGTCGGCCCAACAGATAGCGGCGCGCAACGTACTCGCTATCGACCCGATGCTCGTGCAGTTGCCCTCGCAGTGGTACGAGGAATTCATCGACGACCTTACGGTGCAGTTTTCGCAGCACGGTGAGGCGCGCGACCGTTCTATTCGCGAAGCCTATTCATCGTGGCATCCCGTCGACGTCGAAGGGAAAGTCCACGCGGTCTCCACGATGAGCCTCGCTCCGATCCTCGGGCTGCGCGACGCCAATCCGGCAAAAACGTGGGACCTCCGCGAAAGCACGCTCGCCTATCGGTTACCGCTCTTGCTCGCACTCCCCAATGCCGAGGAGAGCATCATCCCTCGCGACTGCTACGATCGACTCCTCCGCGGAGCCGCGCCCGGCACCGTCGTGGCGAGCATTCCCGAGGGCGATCATAATCTTCACCGTACGGCATTCGAGCCATTCGTGGCCGCACTCGATCGTTGGCTGGAGATGCGCGGCCTACCGTAAAACGGCATCGAGCGCGCTCGCGGCCCTTCCGATGTGGTGCGGCTCGAGCGTTATCAGATACTCCACACGAACGTGCGCTCGTTCGACGTCGTGCAGCATCACACCCAAGAGTACGGGGCCGCGCCGACTCGGCGCAAAGGTGAGCTCGAAGAGCCCGTCGGCGAGCTTGAGGACGTCGCGCGGCCCGTTCCCACCCGAGATACGCTCGAGGTACGATCGCAAGCTCTCGAGTTCGCGCACGCGTACGGCAAGATTGAAGACGCTCTCGACGGGCGGCGCATAGAGGCGCGTCGCGATCTCCAGCAAATCGAGGCCATCGGGTTCTGCAACGTCGGGATAACGATAGTCGAGAATATCGATCTCGAGCGCGGCACCATTCGCCCGCTCCCCGAACGGAATGCGGCCTGGATTCATCCGTAAAGTATTTTATGCTTCGGCGGCGCAAACTTCAGACGCGGCGCATCGATCGCCGTCGCCTTCATGAGTTCGCTCTTCACGTTCGAGCGTTCGCAAAAGCCCATCGTACGCTGATCGTCGAGTTGATAACCGCTCGGATTCCATTTGTCGAGCGCCGCTACCGGATCGACCGTAGCACCTCCGTACGGCGAGGTGTTCGCTACGGCGCGCGACGAGAGCGTCGTCGCCAGTAACGTCGCGGCGAACGGCGATGCACCTAGGGCAACGAAGCAGGCCATCGCCGCGGCAAAAACGTCGCCGGCGCCGTGCGCCGGATAGGCGGGATAGTACGGCGCGGAGATTCGCGCGTAATTATACCCATTCGTAAAGAGCAAACGACTTCGGCGCTTTTCGGGATCGCGTTCGTACGAGGTTACCACGATCCCCTTCGGCCCGAGATCGAAGAGCGCGTTAAGAAATCCAAACTCGGTTACGGTCTCGCCCATGCCGCCGCTGAGAACGTCGGCTTCGAAACGATTCGGCGTGACGATCTGCGCGACCGGGAGCAGCAACTCGATGATCGCCCGCGCCGTCTCCTCGCTGACGTACAATCCTTTCTTGCCGTCGCCGATGACCGGATCGAGGACGACGATGCCGGAGAAATCGCGCAGCGCCTGCGCGACGATATCGACGTAGATCGCTTTCGGTAGAAAACCGACGAGAATGACGCGCGGTTCTTGCTCGACGAGAAAACGAACGTCGCGTCTGAAATTTGTCGGATCGGCATAATGCGTCGTTCGCCCGGAGAAACCGCCATGCGCGCTGGCAAACATCGAAGCCGCATGAACGACGCGAAGGCCGAGCCCGTGAGCGACGGCGGCGAATGCTTGGTTGCCGATAAAGCCCATGCCGACGCTATTTTGAATGCTTCCGATCAGCGGATAGGAAAGGACTTCGTCGCGGTCGCCGTTCATTGCATCTCCCCTACTTCAAAGTGGTCCCAACCATACCGATCGACCGGAGTCGCGCTTCCGCTTCTCCACCAGCGGACTCCCGCCTGCGCATCGCAGCGACCGACCGCAATCAACTCCCGTCCGAAACGTTTACGAAAGCGCGCTTGCAGATGCGCGAAGGCGGGCGTCGCGATCGCCACGATGAGTTCGTAATCCTCGCCGCCGGCGAGCGCGAGTTCCTCGGCGTCCTCGCCGGTCACTCGCGCCAACGCCGCAATCTCCGGCGCGACCGGAATATACTCGAGCAGAATACCGACCCCCGAAGCCGTAGCGATGCGCGCGCAATCTCGGCCGAGCCCGTCGGAGCAATCGATCATCGCGCGCACGTGCGAACTAGCGGCGAGCCAGCGGCCCTCGGGGATGCGAGCCCGCGCAAGCTCGTAGGCGTCGATCGCACTCCGGCGAAGCGGCTCCTCCAGCAGGTTTGGATCCTCGATCGCCCGCAGCCCGGCCGCACTCGCCCCGAGGGGCCCGGTAACCGCTAGCGTATCCCCGAGCCGCGCCCCATCGCGACGTCGAACGTGCGATGCGCGCACCTCACCGACGACGGTCACTGCGAGCGTGAGAACCGGCGATGCCGTACAATCACCGCCCGCGACCGCGATACCGAGTTCGCGCGCAGCGCGTGCGATGCCGCGGTAGAGCGAGCGAATTTCGTCGAGCGAGATATCGCTCGGAACGCCGAGCGCGATGGTGGCGAGGCGCGGGCGAGCTCCCATCGCCGCGAGATCGCTGACGCTCGCGGCGATCGCGCGCGCACCGATTCGGTCGAGCCCGGTGATTCCCCGTCGAAAGTGGACGCCGTCGACGAAAGCGTCGGTACTGATCGCACTGCGATCGCTCCGCGACGGTTGCCAGAGCGCGGCGTCATCGCCGATGCCCAACTCGATGCGCGGCCTGCCGGCCTCGCCGAGCTCTTCGCGAATCGCCGCGATCGTTGCGTTCTCGGAGAGCGCCATACCTTAGGTTGCGAGCAACGCGCGCAGCGAACGCAACTGCACCGCCGGGTCTGCGGCGTCGAAGACCGCCGATCCCATGACCGCAATATCGGCCCCCGCCTCCGCGACGAGCGGAAGCGTCCGCGCGTTGATCCCACCATCCACTTCAATTTCGCAGCGAGGGTTGCGTTCGTCGACCAAGGCGCGCGCCTCGCGAATTTTCGTCAACGATCGCTCTAAAAAGCTCTGTCCGCCAAAACCGGGATTGACGCTCATGACGAGCAGCAGATCGCAGTCCTCTACGATATCGACGAGGGCGGCGACGGGCGTCTGAGGATCGATCGCAATCCCCGCCTTCACGCCGAGGCTGCGCAGGTGCGCGAGCAATCGCTGCGCGTGCGGCGTCGCTTCGAGGTGGAAGGTGACGATATCGGCCCCCGCCGCAACGAAAGCTTCGACGTAGCGCTCCGGCTCGACGATCATGAGATGTGCGTCGAACGGCACCCGCGTCAACGGCCGCAGATCTCCGATGATTTTCGGTCCCCATGTAATATTCGGGACGAAGCGCCCGTCCATCACATCGAGATGCAAGTAATCGGCCCCGGCATCGACGACGGCGGCGATCTCTTCGCCGATCCGCGCGAAATTCGCCGAGAGCAACGAGGGAGCAAGCTTCATCCGATCGCCAGCGCTTCTAATGCCGCTTCGCTGGCATCGAGGTTGATGAAGACGCGCACGATGTCGGGATGCTCCTCCAACGCATCGTAAAACGCGAGCGCCTCGCCGAGCCGCTCGCCCTCCAACGCAATCGGCGTCTTCGCGCGAACGCCGAGATAGGCATCGCGCACCGTAAAACCGGCGGCGCCGAGCCCTTCGCGGACGCTGCGAAGCGCCTCGATCTCGCAGTAGACGGTCGCCGTAGGTTCGCCGAATTCAATATCGACGACCCCGTCGAGCAAGGCTCGCTCGAGAAACGCATCTTCGTTGTAGCCGCTCGCATCGAGTTCCAGGATGCCGAGGTGGTCGAACATCCAACCGACACTCCCCGTCTCGCCGAGCGCGCCCTTGTGCTTCTGAAAGAGAAAGCGCAACTCGCCGGCGGTACGGTTGCGGTTATCGGTCGCGGCATCGGCGACGACGGCGAGCCCGTGCGGGCCATAGCCTTCGTAGCGAATCTCTTCGATCTCGCGTTCGTTCCCTGAGCCGCCTCCCCGCGCGATCGCCCGAGCGATGTTCTCGCGCGGCATGTTGTTCGCACGCGCTTTCTCAACCGCCATTTTCAGACGATAATTCGCCTCGGGATCGGGCGAGCCGCCACGAACCGAAAGGATGATCTCCTTGCTGAGTTTCGTGAAGAGGGCGCCGCGCTGCGCATCGACCTTGCCTTTGCGCAGACGGATATTGTGCCATTTGCTATGACCGGACATGCCCTAGGGATTCGCCCTTGCCCCGCCCGCTACCCCGGCCCGATGATCCATTTCGAGAACCACATGCGTTGGTGCCACGCATTCCAGGTAATCGGCGTCGCCGAGAGGATCGGGAAGAAATACCAGAAGCCGGCGATCACGAGCAGGACGTAGGCACCGACGAGCCCTCGTGCGAGCATCTTCTTCGTCTCTTCCTGTCGGTCGCCCCACTGCCAAAGCCGTTGTAGGACGATCGCGTTACAGATACATATCAGCGGAATATCGACGTAATAATGGTACTCGAACGCGATACGCGGCGAGAGCGACCACGGCAACCATTGCAGGAGGTAGTCGAGCACCAGCAGCGCGTAGCCCTTATGCCGTTCTCGCCAGGCGAGAACGCCGACGATCGGTATCGCGAGTAAGCCGAACCACAAAATAAACGGGTTGGGCATCGAGGTGATCTCGCGTACGCAACAACCGTTCGGGTCGGTCGGATTCCTCCGTAAATCTTTATAATAATAGGCGACCGGCACCATATCGAGCGGCCACTCCCAGAATTTCGAGGAGTACGGATGCGTCGCTTTGAGATGGTCGTGGTACTCGAACATCGTGTATTGCCGATAGACGACGTCGTTGAAGTTGTGTATCTCGTTCGCCGACTTCGCGTTGCGCGCGATATCGGGCACCCACGCCAACATATAGACCGTCATACTGATAAAGACGATCGAAAGCAGCGCGACGTCGAGCCTGAATCCGCGCGGATTTCCCCAGAGCGCGATTTTGTTCTTCCAGAAGCGCTGCGAGGCAACGACGATCAACACCAGCCAACTCACGCCGAAGCCCATGACGCCATACCACTTGCTGGCGATGAGGCAGCCTAATGCCACGGTAAAGGCGATCAGCCACCACCCGGCGCTCCGCCCATCCTCGCGCTCGCCGGCCTCGCTCTCGATGCGATTCTCCGTATAGAGTACGGCACCGTCGGGCGTCGCGTACCGCACGCTGCCGTCACGTCGATACTCGAATTCGACTCCCGGTTCGATCTCCGCGACCAGGTTTCCATTCCGTACCGTCGTTTGCGAACCGCGCACGGGCGTTTTCTTGCCCGGTTCGATGCGGCCGCCGTCGAAGCTCTCGACACGAACGCCCTCGGCGCCGACGAGCGCAAGCGATCCATCGGGAAAGCTCCGCTCGCGCCTTCCATCGCCGAATATCCGCGGGAGGACGACGAGCCTCCCGATGAGATAGATTCCAACGGCAACGTATAATGCGATCAAGACATCGGCGATAATCGTTACCGTAGGGTTTGCTAACGGGTTGAGTTTGGTAAAAATTGCTCCGTAGAACAATCCAAAGATCGACCCAATGCCGAGGGAGATCGTAACCGAGACGGGATAGGCCCACCACGGCAAATCGACGTGTTGGCGTTCGTTGACCTGCGAAGCGATCCAGAAGCGATAGAACGCATAGACGGCGGCGACCGAAAAAACGATGACGATTCCTTCGGGAGTCGCTATGCGCGATTGCACGTAATGCATGCCGTCAAAGAGAAAGAGCGTCGTGGCGATCGTTGCGAAGAGCGTCGAACGGGTGACGCGCCTTGCAAATGCGTAAACGATCGGAATAACCAGCGCACCGAAGAGCACGTCGACGAAGCGCCAGCCGTGTGCGTTATCTCCACGCGGCAGACCGCCGAAGAGCCAGGTCGAGGCCGTAATGAGTAACTTCGTTAGCGGTGGATGGGTATTTTCATAGATACGAACGTTCCGCAGATACTCCTCGGCGGCTCGAGCGAAATAAATTTCGTCGAATATTTTCCCACCCGGTTTCCAATAATTGACGAACGAGAGCACGAAACTCGCAACGGTCAATGCCGCCGAAATAACGTAATCGAGCGGCCATGCGAGCGCGGCCAATCCGTTGCGCGGCGCGAACCAACGGCGCGCGCCCTGGCTAAACCACGATTTGATCGCCTCGACCGACGGGTCGGCATCGCGTTTGCCCGGCTCGCTCTCGCCCGAGAGCGATAAGAACCCGTAACTGAGTACGAAAAATGCGAGCACGGCAACGAGCGAGAGCGGGTGCGTAACGGTCGGCCAAAGATTCGTCGTATCGAGGCCGGGCGTATGATTGGTCACGGCGTTGAGATAAGCGTAGGCGTACTTTAAATTGACGAAGAGCACGATCGAGAGAACGAGAGTGCCCCAGAGGTAGCGCCGCGCGACGCCGATCGCCGCAATACAAAAAAGTATTCCGTCGAAACTATAGCGTTCGTGCATGCGGGTCGCCAGCATGTAGAACGCCAGTAGGGCGATCGCCGAGGCTTCGAGCAGCGCGCCCTCGCTGCGCTCCTGTACGTAGCGCCAGGTCACCAATGCGGTCGCGGCGGCGACGAGCCCGATCCCCCAGAGCCCTTGCGGAATGCCGAAGATCGTCGCGGAGTCCGATTGCCAGAACGGCGCGGTGATCGTCCAGAGGTTCATCGCATTTGCCGAGTTGACCGCGTAGACGCTCGCGCCGAATTGGTATTGATGGTAGAGCCATGCGAGCACGGCGAAGGGATCGAACGAGGGATGGAACGGCAGCGCGACGAGCCAGGCGAGCCCGAAGGCGGCGAGAATACCGGCTCCCGCCGCTCGGATGCTTGCGATGCGCCAACGCGTTCCAACGAGCGCGTAGGCAACGAGGAGCGGGGCGAGTACCGCGGCCTGAGGCTTAATGAGCAGCGAATACGAGAAGGCCGTCCATGCGAGCAGCGACCAGCGCATCGTACCGCTCTCATCGTCGCCGCTACGCAGCAGCGCGTAGATTGCGAGCAATGCAAAGAGGCCCGCGACGGCATCGACCTGTCCCCAGACCGCCGAGATAAAGATCGTCGCCGGATTGAGGACGTAGAGCGCCGCAGCGAGCAGCCCCAGTGCCTTTCCGCCGAGCCGCGTGACGATGGCGTAGAGCAGCGCGCCGATTGCGAGGTCGGCGAGAATGCCCGGCACCTTCACGAGCAGATCGAGAATCGCGTAGTTTGCGTCGTGCGCGGCGAAGAGATGCGCCCACAGGACGCCGATCGCACGGAGGATATAGAAATATCCGGGCGGATAATCGGCGAAGCCCGCACTTCCGTAGAACTGCGAGAGCGGATGCGATGCAAGCGTGATCGCCCACGATGCGAACGCCGCAATATCGTTCGAGAATCCGTTCTCTCGAATAAACAAGAGTCGGATAATGAGACCGAGGGCGAGAACGAGATAGAGCAACGGCCGAGCGATTGCTTCGACGCGATCGCGGAGCGATGAAGGACGGGTAATCACGCGGTCGATGATCCTTTCCTAGCGAAGAGAATCGGCGGCGAACCGATAGAGATCGCCATCGCCGAAACGTTGTAAAGATTCCAGGCGTTGCGCGATGGCACGTTCGCATGCCGGTCGAGCGGCGAGTTCGTCGAGCGCTCGTCGAACCGCTTCTACCTCGTGAAGATCGAGGCTGCGGCCGCTTGCATACGTTGCGGCAACGGTGCGGCGCGCCGCAGAATCCGGCTGTGCGAGCGCCCATACTATTGGAAAACTCCACTTTCGCCGTGCGAGGTCGCCGGCAACGCGCTTGCCGGTTTCGACCTCATCTCCCCATACTCCGAGCAGGTCGTCGCGAATTTGAAATGCCATACCATATTCGCGGCCGAAGCCGCGCGCGCGTTCGGCCGTCGTCGCATCGGCGGCAGCGCAGATCGCCCCCAGTTCGCAGGCCGCACCGAAGAGCGCGGCCGTCTTCCCGGCGATCATCTCGAGATATTCTTCGAACGCAACGGCATCGCGCGATTCAAAGGCGATATCGCGGGCCTGCCCGTCACACATCGCCCGATGCGCCTCGTGGAGCCTCCGCACGGCCGAAAGGGCGCCCTGCGCTCCAAGGTGTGCTCCGCTCTGCGTTAGCGCGAGAAAACTGATCGCACACATCGCATCGCCGGCATTGATCGCCTGCGCGATACCGTAGCGCGCCCAGAGCGTCGGACGCCCGTGCCGAAGTTCGTCGCGGTCTTCAATATCGTCGTGAACGAGCGAATAATTATGGAGGATCTCAACGGCGACTGCGGCGTCGAGAGTGGCTTCGACGGGCGCGCCGAGTTGAAAGGCCGTGCGGAACAAGAGTTGCGGGCGGAGCCGCTTTCCCACCCGCGTCGGGCCGAACTCGCCGAAGCCGAAATGATAGGCGATCGCTTCGCGCAGGAGATCGCCGGAGCGATGCTCCTCCGTGCGCTCGAGAAGCCGGCGCTCGAACGACGCGAGGACGCCATCGAGCATAGGCGCGCTCATGCCGCCTCCGCCCGCAACGCGCGAATCGCCGCCATCACTCGTTGCGCGAACGGTTCGATATCCTCACGCGCGAGTCCATTCGCGCATGCGTCGAGCAGCGGTTCGCCATAGACGACGGTGACGCGAGCGAGCCTTCGCGCACGATCGCTGCCGACGATACAGGCCGGCACGACCGGTGCTCGCGCGAGCGATGCGAGCAACGAGACGCCGGATTGAATCGGGGCACGACCATCGAAATTCCGCGTCCCTTCGGGGAAGATGGCGATCGCTTTCCCCTCCCGTAAGACCTCGACCGAGCGCCGAATCGCCGCCATCGGGTTGCCGCCGCGATCGACCGGATATGCGCCGACCGCCGCAATCGCCGCCCCAAGGCCGGGCACCGCGAAGAGTTCGCGCTTCGCCATATAGTGCAACATCCGCGGAAGATAGATTCCCAGCGCGGGTGGGTCGAGATAGGAGATGTGATTTGCCGCCACGATCAGCGGCCCGTGCAGCGGAACGCGCTCGATACCGAGCGCGCGAACGCGCCACGGCAAAAGCATGAGCCTGCAGACTCCGCGACCGAAGCGATAGATCGCCGTCACGCCACTCTGCCCGCAAGCGTGGCGATCTTGGAGACGACCTCCTCGATTCCGAGCTCGCTCGAATCGATAACGTGCGCGTCGGGGGAAATCTGCAACGGCGAGTTTGCTCGCGATTCGTCGAGGCGATCGCGCTCCTCTAACTCGGAATAGAGTGCGTGCGCATCGATCGCCGTACCGGATGCGGCGAATTGTGCGCTCCGCCGCGCGACGCGCGCGCCGATGCTCGCGGTCAGAAAGATTTTAACCTGCGCGTCGGGCAGCACCACCGTTCCGATATCGCGACCGGCCATGATGACCGGGCCGAGTCGGGCAATCTCGCGCTGCTTGGCGACCATTCGTTCGCGAATCCGCGGGTGCGCTGCAATCGTCGAGACCACCACGCTCGCGGCATTGGCCTGTAGATCGCCCTCCGAGAGCGCCTCTCCGCCGGCGAGAACGATGAAACCCATCGCCGTCGTGGGCTCGAGACGGAGCTCGATCGGGCGTGCCTCCAGCAGGCGCAGCAGCGCCGGTTCGTTATCTGCATCGACGCGCTCCCGAAGCGAGAGCACGGCGAGCGCGCGATACATCGCACCGGTATCGAGGTAGAGCAGCGCGAGGCGCTCGGCGAGGCGACGGGCGACCGTCGTCTTTCCGGAGCCGGCGGGCCCATCGAGCGCGATCTGCAGGTGGGGAGGAGTCACAGCGGCCGGGGGTTCGCCCGGCCTATCCTCCGCCCCCGCCAGC